>JAZSKG010000107.1:0-2085 GCA_045534735.1 Candidatus Stercoripulliclostridium sp. | reverse complement strand
TAGACGTACTTAGAACTATCTCCTTTACAATTATTTCAATACTCTTCCTTCTTATCATATAGACAAAAACGGGCATATTTGATATAATCTAGATATGACGAACAACTTGAGCATAATGATAAAACCTGCTTCCAGTAAATGTAACGCAGGTTGCAAATATTGTTTTTATCGCGATGAAGTTGAAGCGCGCTCCGTAAAAGATTACGGCACTTTTGACGAGTCCCTTTCGCGTACTTTAATAGACAAGGCTTTGGATTACGTAAAGGACGGATACCTCTCCATAGTTTTCCAAGGTGGAGAGCCCACACTTGCCGGGTACGAATTTTTTAAAACCTTCTTTTCCTACTTAAAGGATAATAATACTCAGTCCGCGAAAGTTACTTACTCACTACAAACCAATGGCATCTTGATTGATAAAAAGTGGGCAAAACTTTTTAAAGAAAACGACGTGCTTGTCGGCATAAGTTTAGACGGAGATAGAAAATCCAATTCGGCAAGGACGTCAAAAGGCGAAGAAATGTTCCCACGCATTCTAGACGCAATACGTATACTTAAAGAAGAAGGCGTCTCGTTTAACGTACTTTCGGTAATTCACAAAGGAAACGCAAAGCGAGGTAAACTTATCTACGAAGACTTTAAAAAACGTGGGTTTAGGAATTTACAATTCATCCCTTACCTCGGCGACGACCCCGAGTACAAAATGAGTGCCCAAGAATATGCAGGGTTTCTTGTTGACGTATACTCACTCTACGCTCGCGACTTTCACACCCATCCCATTCGCATTAGACAATTTGATAACTACTTAATGATTCTTAAGAAAGGTTACGCAGAACAATGCGGTATGAATGGTAGATGCGAACCTACCCTAGTTTTTGAAGGTGACGGCACGGCATTCCCCTGCGATTTTTACTGCACCGACGATTACGTACTGGGCAACGTTAAAGAGAGTTCAATGGAAGAATTGCTTTCATCTTCCGTAGCCCTTAAATTCCGCTTAGAAAATGGAATAAAGGAAAAGTGCAAGGAATGCCCCTATCTTAACCTATGCAAGGGTGGGTGCAAAAGGTACTCTTCTTATGATGAGTTCTGCGAAGCATACAAGATATTCTTTTCGCATACTTTTAGGTGATATTGGTATCTTGAGATACAATTTTAGTGATTTTATGAAACAAAAAAACAGCCCGACAATCGGGCTGTTTTAGTTTAAACTAGATTATGCTTTAAACGGAGGAACGTCTAGTTCACAGTCGCTTAGAGCAAAGGTCATGCAGGGATGTACGTAACCAAAATCAAGGTCGGCAAGTCTTCTTCCATCGCCACGCTTTGGTACGTAGACGTTACCACTTACTAGTCTTGAGTGGCACCATCCACATTCTCCACTACGGCAGTTTGCAGGAGCAAGTATGCCACCACGTTCTATGGCTGAAAGCATGGTTTCGCTTGCACTGCAATTTACTTCTTTAGTAACGCCACATACTGTAACCTTTAGTTTAAAAGTTTGACCAACAGCCTCTACCGGATAACCCTCTAGTTTTTCGGGATTATGGTACTCGCCAAAGAGTTCGTGACGAACAAACTTTCTACGTAATCCTAAGGTTTCAATTTCTTTGTCTACAAAGTTGTACATTCCTTGGGGACCACAAAGGAAAATGGAGTAGTTGCCTTCGGGTGCATATTTCTTAATGAGTTCTGCAGTAATGAAACCACTTTCTTCACCGTCCACCTTTTCTTCACTCAATACGTTTACAAGTTTAAATTTCTCGGTGCTTTCTTCTATTGCTTTTAGTTCGTCTAGGAAAAGAATATCTGCTTTAGTGCGTGAACCATAGAGTAGTATAAGGTTACATTCCTCATCGCCGTTAGCAATAGACTTTGCAAGTGATCTAAAGGGAGTTATGCCACTTCCACCGGCAACGCCTATTATGGTTTTTGCATCACGCAAACGTTCGTAAGTAAAGGTTCCATGGGGTGCAGATATGCTTACTTTTGTACCAACTGCCGAATTATGTAGAATGTACTCTGAAGCAAGACCACCGTCTACTCTCTTAATGGTAAGTTGATAGAAACCATCTAAGGCATCCTTGG
>JAZSKG010000225.1:0-2199 GCA_045534735.1 Candidatus Stercoripulliclostridium sp. | reverse complement strand
TGCTCTAAAAGTAGGGAGAGTGCGTAGCCCGATACCGTCGCTTCGCCGGCAGAGGATATCTGTGCAGAGTCGCTGACACCTGAGATGATTTTGAACTCGGCAAGCAGTCTATCTTCTTCGTCACGGAACTCTTGTGGCACGGTGCCTGCGCTCATAAGAAGTGGTGGATTGTAACCTTGTCTATAGGTTATAACCTTGCCGGGAGCGAGGCCCTCTTCCTCTAGACTATCAAGGTCAACGGAGCCCTCCTCAACGGCTATAACCCCACTTGAAAGCCTACTCATAAACTCGTGTTTCCTATTTTTTACTGCGTTATAAGCGCGTTGAACGGGTATGAGTCGTTCTATTACGGAGTTGCCGAAAAAGGAACAGGGCGACTCAAGGCTAACCTGCTTTATGAAGGGAAATACGCGCCTACCATTTTCGCCGTTTACGTAGGGAAGTGCGCCGTCGTAAATCAGTTTATCGCCACTAACTATGATAAATCTGCCGTCGGGATAATCTTTAGAGGGGGCGTCGTAGCGCTCAATGACCATGGCGTAGCCCTCTTTACTTTGGCGATCGCTTCTAAATCCACTTAGGTTAAACTTGGTGCTTTCGGTAAAGGTGTTGCTACAGAGTAGTGAAATCTCCTCGGGCTCCACTTTCACTCCCCATATATCCTCTATTTGCCTTACGGGATATGCCCTCGCGTGGATTATGGAGCGCAGATTTTCCATCTTATTTTGCTCCAATGAATCGGGATAAATCTCGTATGAGGGACAGACGGATATCTTGGCTTGACCACCGTTTTCCTCCTCCCAATATACCTTATAAAAGACGGTGCCGGTGATTTCTGCCCACAGATTCGCCTTAGCAGAAAGGCTAAAAAAGTTGTTGTCCAGGAAGGTGGATTCTATGAGTTTAGTTGCAAGTCGTGCCCCTTGAACGTCACTATCTTCCCCACTTGCAGGGCGCACGTTGACGGCGAGATTAACTCTTGTGAACTTTGCGAGTCTACTTTCAATAATGGGCGCGATATGGTTATAAACCTCCCTATTTTCCCAGTAATATTTTTTGCCATAGTCCACGAGTTCAAGGTTGGAATTTAGTTCGGAATATTGATTTCCTTCCAAAAAATTTAGGTTTAGAAGCCACTTAGCCTCCAGACTTTTGCGCTCTTCACGGCGCCTATTGAAGTCCAACTGGACCTCTTCAACAAGATTGGTTTTCTTCATTATTTCTCCTTATTTTGTTTATTTTAAGTGGAATAGACCTGTTTAATTTAGTACGGCATTTATCGTTGCATTTTGCATTAAAAAAATATCCTTGTGAGTGTAGCGAAGCGAAACGAAGCCGAACAATTCGCAGTTTCTGTAGTTACCAAGCAAACTAAGTGGCTATCACTAAGTCTAGTAGTAAAACTTATTGTACGTTTTACTCATCAGGTTTGCTTCGCAAACTACTGCACTCCGCGTTCCGCACTCCGCACTTAAAAATGCAATCCTTTGCATTTTTATTTTTTTCCTGTAAGTAATCCCTTGACATTTCATTTTTAGGTGGTATTATAGTAGTAGAAAATAAGAACAAGTGTTCTAATTTGCCTACCGGATAACCCACATTCTACCAAACTTTAAGATAAAATTTGACGATTTCACAATTTAAATATAAGGAGCGTAAGGGCTATGTTATCAATGAATGCAGTAGAAACTGTATTATTAGTCAAGCCACGAATGGGGCATTTAGTAGAAATTGAGAAGAAAAAACTATCATATCTATTCAGTTTAAGTTTTAATTCCAAAGGTCTTAGCACCGATTTGGTTTTTGAAATGATTTTTAAAACTCAAAATAAAATTGATACTCTCGTTGCATTGGATAACGTTATAAATACGGCTATCGGTATGCTTGGAGAGAAGGAAAAAGAGGTCATAAAAAGCCATTACGTTAGTGGAATTAGGTTTTCAGATTTAACGAAAGCCCTTCAAATTTCCGACGTAACTCTTAGTCGCAGAATAAAAAAAGGGCTAAAGTCACTTGCTATCAATATTGAAATTTTGGGGTTTAGTGAAAGTAAAATTCTAGAAGAATTTAACGACGAACCCACCTTCATAAGCATGGCAGAAAAGGTAGCCAATGGGAGAAAGAAAGAATGAAAGAAAACGACGTAATAGACACGTTAATCAAGAGAGGCTTAGGCTACGAGCAAACGGAAGAAATCAC
>JAZSKG010000299.1:0-2557 GCA_045534735.1 Candidatus Stercoripulliclostridium sp. | reverse complement strand
TCAACGTTGTTAAGAATGGTGGGCTTTTGGAATAGACCCTTGTTTGCAGGGAATGGAGGACGGGGACGAGGTTCGCCACGTTTACCTTCTATGGAGGTCATAAGAGCAGTTTCTTCACCACATACGAATGCGCCTGAACCAAGACGAATACCTAGGTCAAAGTCAAATCCTAAGCCAAGAATGTTCTTACCTAGTAGGCCGTATTCTTTTGCTTGTTCAATAGCGATCTTCATTCTTTGAACTGCGATAGGATACTCAGCACGAACGTAGATGTAACCTTGGTTAGAACCGATTGCATAAGCAGCAATAGCCATTGCTTCTATAACGGCATGGGGGTCGCCTTCCAAAATTGAACGATCCATGAATGCACCTGGGTCGCCTTCGTCAGCGTTACAGCAAACGTATTTAATGCCGGTTTCGTCTGCTTTAGCGTTTCTAGCAAATCGCCATTTTAGACCGGTGGGGAAGCCTGCACCACCACGACCACGCAAACCAGAATCAAGAATGGTTTGGATAACTTCTTCGGGGGTCATTTCGGTTAGAACCTTAATGAGTGCTTGGTAACCGTCGTAAGCAATGTATTCATCAATATCTTCGGGGTTGATAACACCACAGTTACGAAGTGCAACACGAGTTTGGCTCTTGTAGAAATTGGTTTCGGAAAGTGCTTTGGTAACTTCGGGGGAGTTAAGATCTTTGTAGATAAGTCTTTCTACAAGTCTACCCTTAATCAAGTGCTCGGAAACGAGTTCGTCAACGTCGCTTACTTGAACTTGGCTATAGAAAGCGCCTTCGGGATAAATGATAACAACGGGACCAACTGCACAAAGGCCGAAGCATCCAGTCTTAACTAGTAAAACTTCTTCGGTTAGGCCGTTTTCTGCAACCTTAGCAGCAAATCTGTCATAGATTTCTGAGCTGTGGTTGGAGTGACAACCGGTACCGCCACATACTAGAACAGTATTTCTATACATATTATTTCCTCCTATGCTTCGTCACCTACAAGATACTCGGAGCAAACTTTACCGCCGAGAACGTGTTGGTCTAGAATTTTCTTTGCTTTTTCTGCATCAACGTGAACGTAGGTAACCTTTTCTTGACCGGGTACGAATACTTCCACGATGGGCTCTAATTTACACATACCTATGCAACCGGTACGAGTAACTTTAACGTGCTTGATACCTCTATTTGCAACTTGGTCTACAAATTCGTTAAAAACGGGTCTTGCGCCTGCTGCAATACCGCAAGTTGCCATGCCTACTACGACGCGAATTTCATTGGCTTCTGCATCATTATCACGGCTGATAATTTGTGCTTGCATTTTTTCTCTTATTGCTTTGATATCAGCGATAGATTTCATATTATTAAACCTCCGTTTATACTTTCAATATTTTCTTTTATCATGGATTTGAGAAAAGCGATTATTTCCGGCGAGTCAATCGGTATACCCTCTAACTCTTCCTTAACTTCTCTAGTATCAAAAACGAATTCCCTATCGTCTACTTTATATATCCACCTAAAATCACAGTCGGGATAAAGTAACGTGGTTGCCGTTTCCGCTACGTCCCCTAGTGGCATTCTATCTATATCGTCAAGTTTGAACGTTACGCTTACCGTGGTCCCTTCGCCCAATTTAGACTTTATGTTAAAGGTTCCACCACTTGTTTCAGATGCCTGCTTAAAAAGGGGTATTCCCATTCCCACTTTTCTAGTCGTTCTAGTCGTGGTAAAGGGGTCGGTTACTCTAGAAAGAAATTCCTCGCTCATTCCCCTGCCATCATCACTTATCCTAATGGTTAAAAGATTATCTTTTGCAATTATTTCTACCGTAACAAGAGTCGCTTTCGCCTTAACGGAGTTTTCTGCAATATCCAGGATGTGAAGGGCAAGTTCTCTCATTCTTATTTGTACTCAGAAATGATGCCGTCTAGTTGGTTAGTGGTTACCTTGCCGTATACGTTAGAGTTAACGGTCATAACTGGTGCTAGACCACAGCAACCAATACATCTGGTTTCTATTAGACTGAATTTACCGTCGTCGGTACATTCGCCAGATTCAATACCGAATTTAGCCTTAAGAGCATCTACTAGGTCGCCTGCGCCTTTAACGTAACAAGCAGTTCCCATACATACGGATACTTGGTATTGTCCACGAGGACTCAAAGTGAATTGGGAGTAGAAAGTCGCTACGCCGAAAACCTCTTCAAGAGAGACGTTAAGTGCTTCTGCAATCTTGGTTTGTACTTCGATTGGAAGATAGCCGTATAACTCTTGAGCGAATTGCAATGCGGGCATTAGTCCACCGGGAACACTCTTTAACTCGTCTAGCTTAGCCTTGAGGGCTGCTTCTTGTTCGGGAGTGCCGGCAAAAGGAACTTTTGTTAACTTGATTCTTGCCATTATTTCCTCCAAAGAAATGTATTTGATTTTCTTAGTATTTTATTACGCGTTCACGCACGCGCATAGTAATTATATCATACGCGCGCGAAAAAGCAAATACTTTATTTAAAAAAGTATCGCCGTTTCCTAAATTTTACTTTTATTTACGAGAAAGTCTA
>JAZSKG010000176.1:0-1615 GCA_045534735.1 Candidatus Stercoripulliclostridium sp. | reverse complement strand
GCCGTTCTTGGCGCAAGCCAGGTAGAAGAAGTAATATCAGCCGAATGGCCGAACCTAGGCATGCCGGCGGCCTTTTATACTTTAAAAGTTAAAGAGTTTGGTCCACTTATCATCTCCATTGATACCGAAGGAAACAATCTTTTTGACGAAAACAAAAAAATCTTTTCAAATAGAAAAAACGACGTCCTTTCTTCGTTGCGATTAAAGATATAATAACAATATGAGAAAATGCCTAACAAAAGAAAATTTTAATGACTTTCTCCTAAAGAGCATGCCCATCGTTTTCTTTAGCGCATTGACCGGTCTAGTTAGTGGCATCATAGTTGTTCTATATGGCTATGGTGCCGATATTTTATCACACGCATCCTTCTCTATATACATTATGGTTAGAGAGGCCCCTGCTTTTATACCACTATTACTACTTGCACTTTGTTTGCTTGCTTTCATTAGTTACCTGCTTCTTAAAGTTTTTCCAGATGCAATCGGCTCTACAATCCCATATAATCATAAAAAAGGATGCTCTTCTTGGTGGCAAGTTCTCACGGGTACTATAACTCGCTCTTACGTATCATTCTTTGCAAGTCTTTCATTGGGTGTTGAGGGACCATCTACAACCATAGGTCTTGCGCTGGGGGAAGGAATATCCAAAATTTTTAAATCGCGCAGATTCTCGGATAAAGACCTTAAGGAGGTTTCACGTTACGTTTCTTCGTCCGGTACTGCGTCCGCAATTACTGCAGTTCTGAATGCACCGATTGCAGGACTAACTTTTATGTTAGAGGAAGTTGAACGTCGCGTTAGTTTACTGGCATTACTGGGCGGTGCAACTAGTGTAACCACTTCCTATTTTACCTCTTACGCATTGCGCTCCTTACTGGAAATAGAGCAAATTTTCTTACCCATATCTACCACGACACTCCCACTTAACTACTACTGGACCTTGCCTATCGTAGCAGTCGCCACCGGATTACTTGGCGTGGCTTTCGCTTCTCTTTTGTCTAACTTTAAGCAACTTAAGTTCATAAAACGGATACCCGTTCTTGCTAGATTAATCTTTACCTTTATTGTAACCGGTTTAGTTGGAGTTGCCCTAACTTACTCTCTTGGCGGTGGGGCAAGTTTAATAAAAACCCTATTTAGTGAAAATCTTCCCACGTGGGTTCTTCTAACGCTTCTCATTGTAGAAGTTCTTCTTACCACCATAGCAATGGGATCTGAAAGTTCCGGTGGACTTCTTCTACCATCACTTGCCATAGGCGCATTAATTGGAGCCCTTATTGGCAAATTACTCGTTAAACTGGGCCTTCCTTCCGAATATTACCATACCTTTATTTTATTAGGCGCTTTCTCCTTCTTAGGTACAGTTTTTCACGCACCTGTTACCTCAATCGTACTTGCATTTGAAATGACCGGTATCTATAATAACGTTATTCCCGTCGCACTGGAAGTCGTTTTATCTTTTGCCGTTGCCGAACTTGCTCTCTATTGTATAAAGCAATTAATCAACCGAAAAAAATTAAAAAATTTTTCTATTAACTCTTGAATTTTCATTTAACTAGTGGTATACTACTAAAAAAATTACAAGGAATGGATATGAGTAAAGTTTCTCTTTACA
>JAZSKG010000135.1:0-2604 GCA_045534735.1 Candidatus Stercoripulliclostridium sp. | reverse complement strand
GGAGATTCCCATTATGGAGCCACAAAAATATCCTGCTGTAAAAGCGATGGTTTCACCGGCAAGGAAAGTAAACGCACTTATTCCCATGTTTCCAAAACAATAGGAAAGAAATTCTTTTATGCTAAGATATTCCCCGTCAAGAGGTTTACTCCAATGCGCCTTAACGAAGCCGTAGCCATTTACTGCAAGGGTTTTGACCTTGTTTTTGGCATTAGAAAAAAACGACATCTCTCTCTCCTTAAAATAAAAATGCATCTTGATACCTTTTAATCTTAACACAGGCGCGTGCTTTTTTCAAGATGCTTTTATTTAAAAAATAGGAACCTTAGTTCCTATTATTCTTTGTCATTATGTAATCAAATAGTGCTTTACAACCTAGCACGCAATCGTTGTAGGTAGCATCAAAATCTCCTGTGTACCATGGATCGCTAACGTCTCTACTTATTCCAGCATACTCAAGTAACAATTTTACTTTATTCTCTGGATCTCCCCTAAACTTATACTCCATATCATATAGGTTGTATCTATCCATTCCTATAATGTAATCAAAATTCCCATAATCATCATAGGATATTAATCTCGCTATTTTGCCATCCGTGGATATGCCTACTTCTTTTAACTTTTCGCGTGTACCGCGGTGTGGCCTACATCCTAATGCGTCCGTATGACAAGCGCAAGACTCTATGTGGAATAAATGAGAGACCTTGTTCTTTTCAACCAAGTCTTTCATTATGAATTCTGCCATTGGGGAACGACATATATTTCCGTGACAAACAAAAAGTATCTTATGCATTAAATGGTATAGCCTCCGTCAACGCACAGCACTTGACCTGTAACAAATGAAGCATCTTCTGATATAAAGTACTTTATGGCGTGAGTTACGTCATGAGGAATGCCCACTCTTGGAATGGGGCACGTTTCAGCAAAGTCGTTTTTACTTTGTTCGTCTAAAATAGCACTCATGGGTGTTTCTATTAAACCGGGGGCAACGCAGTTTACGGTTATGCCGGAAAGCCCTAACTCTTTTGCCAAGGCTTTTGTAAAACCAATCATTCCCGCTTTAGATGCAGAATAGTGCGTCTCGCAGGAGCCACCCGTTACTCCCCACATGGAAGAAACGTTTACTATTCTACCCCACTTTTTGGAAATCATATTAGGTACGATTTTTTGAGTTAGAATAAAGTGTCCTTTTAGATTAACGTCAAACATTCTGTCAACGTCGTCTTCGGTTAGCAAAGTAAAAAGTTGAATTTCTGCAATGCCTGCGTTATTAATAAGAATATCTACGTTTTTTAGTTCCTCACCAAGCGCTTCAATTGAAGCCCTATCGCGAAGATTAAGGTACTTTGCTATAGCGCCGGTTTCTCTTTGTATCTTTTCTGCTCTGTCCTTACCTGTATAATAGGTAAAATATACGCGATACTCCTTTTGTGTTAGTTCTCTAACCAAACACTCGCCTATTCCAGAAGATCCGCCTGTAACTAAAACTGTTTTCATAATTATTCGTTTTCCGTAGCCTCTGCTACCAAATTAGCCTCAAAATAGCCCTTGCCCTCCAGCACGCTATCTAGCACGCAAATAGCGACTGCGCTGGTTGAAATAACTGCGCCACGAGGAGCAAGACAGGTCACGTGTTCACCCTTAACTTCCAAATTAACAATCTTATTGGTTTCAAAGTTCAAGGTCTTAAAGGGTTGCTTTATGCTGGGGGTTGGCTTAAAGGAACAACTAACCAAAATGGGCATTCCATTGCTAATTCCTCCGTTAAGTCCTCCGTTAAAGTTGTTATCGGTTTCTATCTTCCCATCGTTCAAAATAAAACTGTCGGCAACGTCGGAGCCCAGCGCATGAGCAAATCTTGCACCATACCCAAAACTTACACTCTTAACTGCCGGAATAGCAAACAAGAATGATGCTATTTTTGACTCAAGACCATCAAACATAGGTGAGCCGTATCCGGCTGGAAGACCCACGACCGCCGTTTCTACCGCACCACCAACACTATTGCCGGTTGCGCCTATTCCCATAAGAAGTGAAACCATTCTCTTTCTTGCTTCCGCGTTAATGGTTGCAAGTGGAGAGGAGTTTAATCTATCTATGAGTTCGTCTGAAAATTCGGTACCGAATTTGTCGTCGTAAACTTCGCCTATGCATTTAATATGGGAAACCACCTTGACTCCCATCTTTTCCAAGTAGTCGGCACAAAGCATTCCAAAGAACACTATTGGTAATGTACTTCTTCCCGAGCCGTGACCACCACCAAAGGTATCTGCATGATTGTTGTAGCGCACGTTTGAAACGTAGTCCGCATGACTGGGGCGTGGCACTTCTTTCTTGTAGTCTGCTACGTCAACGTCTTTGTTATAAAAGACTACGGTTATGGGGGCGCCGTTAGTTACACCATTGGTTACGCCGGAAATTATGGTAGGCCTATCTTCGTCTTTGCGTGCTGCAGTAAAGTTATTTGAGCCCTGGCGCAACTTTAAGCCAAGTTTAATTCTATCTAGATTTACAACTACGCCTGCCGGGAAGTTGTGCAAAGTACCACCGACCATTTGTCCGTGTGCTTCGCCAAAGAGAGAGAGTTTAAGGTTTGAACCCCAT
>JAZSKG010000199.1:0-12194 GCA_045534735.1 Candidatus Stercoripulliclostridium sp. | reverse complement strand
CGCCATAGTAGCCGGTCTTGGCATAGACTACGAAGACGGCGTCTTTATCGTAAGCGCACAAGTACTCCTGCCGTCCACAGGAGATAGCAAAACAAGTAACATAATGCTTTCTTCTGCCGAGGGAAAAACTATTGGCGAGGCTCTTGCAAAAATCAGTTCGGAAAGCAGTATGTTAATTGCCATGAGCCATTGCAATTTGGTTCTCCTTGGGGAGGGCGTTTTAAACGGCAAAGCCTATTCCGTTTTAGACTATACCATTCGTAACGCCTATCTTTCCGAAAACGCACTTCTACTTACCACGGTTGGCAAAGCAAAAGATATTCTTGGCATCAAGACTGCTTACTCCGATATGACATCTTTCTATATCCAAAGAGAACTAATGGTATATGGCAATTATAAGGAGGCTGTTCACAGAAACATTAAAGAATATCTTGCCTCATACTACACACATAACTCTGCAAATTGGCTTACTAAAGTTGAGAAAATGGAAACCGAAAAACCTCAATCAGGTGGCTCAACGGAATCTGGCTCAAGTGGAGGAAACGGTGGTGAAGATAAGGTGTACGTCCTAGACTTTGCTAAGTGTGCCATCATCAAGGGGGATAATTACGTATTTGATGGAAACGAGGACGTTATAAGTGGTATAAACCTTTTAACCTCTACTTTGGATAAAGGCGACGTGGTAATAGAAGACGGCGATTATAAATACTGCTTTTACATTGTCAAAAGTAAAGGCAACCTCACCTATGAGCCCAAAGATTTTAAAGCAAAAGCCTCTCTTAAGGTTGACGTAACCCTTAAAGAAATTATCTTTAATGGAAACGGCACTCTTCCCTTTGACGTTACCGACGTAGAGCCACAAGAGCACGTTGATAAACTATTAAAAGATTATTTTAGTCGCGTTATTACTACCGCTTTTACGGAGTGCCAAAAACGTGACGTTGATATATTTGACCTTTACGGTGGGTATTACGGAAAAATGGGTAAAAAATGGAAAGAGCAAGAGGAAAACTATCTTGAAAAATCCACCTTAGAGGTTGAAACAAAGGTAAGATATTACTAGCATTCACATTAATCATTTATTGACGTGTGCGCTCTATCCGCGTATGCGCACAAAAAACATATTGCATTTATTTCCACCTTGTGTTATACTTTAAAATAGTATATTTTGAGGTGTTTGCGTATGCAGATTATTGAAAAAGTTAAGGCAAAAGCCGTCGGCTTTTATGATGAATTCGTTCTCCACTGGAATCGTCCCGCTAAGGGCAACCACGTTCCTTACAAAGAACTTATAAACTATGCAGTCGGTGGCATGGGTAGAAACATGGTTATCTACCTTCTTACGTATATGGCTTTATCAGCAAGCAATACTTTGCTTGGCTCCACCATTGGTATTCGCCCACTACACTTACAATACATGGCTATCATTCAAACCATTCTTGGTATTTTCTTCGCCATGTTCCGCGGTAAGATAGTTGACAATACCAGAACGCGTATAGGTAAGTTCCGTCCATATATAGCATTTATGGGCTTCCCCCTCGTTGCAGTTGCGCTCATATTCCTATTCTTACCCTTTGATCGCATGACTTACAACGACAAACTTATTTGTACCTTCTTCTTTGCAACGGCTATTGCAATGTTCCAGCCAATGTTTACCGACTCCTACACGGAACTCGGTAGCGTTATTACCCCCAATTCAAACGAACGTGCAAGACTACTTACCATAAGTATTCTAATAGCATCTTTTGCTCCTACCATATACAACTTTATTACCCCCTTGATCCTAAACTGGACGGGCCTTACTTACACGAATATTGAAACCTATCGTTACGTTATAGCCTCCTTTGCTATTGCCGGCGTTGGTCTAAACCTCATTACTGCTTTTGGTTGTAAAGAACGTGTTATCACCTCCAAGTCCTACACCCAAAAGGTTGGCTTAATTGAGGGTATGGTAGGCGTATACAAAAATAAATATTGGTGGATTAAAAACATTGCAACCATCATCGGCTTCTTGGAATCCTCATTTAGCGTTATATTCGGCTGGATGTATATTTACGGTACCCAAGACATGGTTCAATATTCATTGCTTACTACCATTTACGGCACCGCTTCCACAATAGCAATGGTTATTACCCCAATGCTACTAAGGAAACTAGGTAACCGTGGTATCCTACTATTCCATAACGTAAGTAATATCTTCTTTATTTCATTGATGGTTATCTCTTACAAGAACCCATTCTTGTTCTTCATTTGCATGTACATAAACGCAGTATTCAACCAACTACAACTTGTTTACGACCCCGTTTTGAATGCAGAAGTAAAAGACTACCAACAATTCCTAACCGGCAAGCGCGTAGACTTCATCTTGGGCGCGGCAGCCACCATTACAACTCCTATAACCCTTCTAACCGGCTTGGTTATACCCTTCGTTTACGAATCTATGGGTATCACTTCCAACTACGATATCCTTTACGATCCATACGTACGTAACCAAATGTTCAATATGCTTTGCGTACTTTCCATAACTGGTTCCATACTAAACCTAATCCCCTTCTTCTTCTATCGTCTAAGCCGTGAAAAGCATACCATGATAGTTCAAATCCTAAGAAGACGTGCGGCATTTGCCGACTATGCAGGTGGCACCATTACCCCCGAGCAAATTGTGGATACCGTAGAAAGCCATAGGGCTATTCAAGCAATCATAGATGCAGACGAACCCGACGTAAAGGGCGCACTCAAGGCAATCAAAAACGCATACTCTCTAAGAGCCTCCACCCCCGAAGAAAAGGCTTACAAAAAGGATGCTATTAAGGTTGCAATGAAAGCGTACCAAGAAGCAAGACACCTAAGGGACAACAAAGAGGCGTACCAAGAAATTTTCCTAAAGGAAGAAAACAAATTTGAAATTCCCAAGAACGCCCTTCTACTTGAAATAGCAAAAGCCATTAAGGAGTATACTCCTTATGAAATCCGCAGGATTTCATTTGCAGATTTCAACATTCCTGCTCCCGAAGATAAAAAACTACTTGCTCTTTACCAAAAAGAGATTAAGCGCTACGAAAAAATGATAGCCGATATAAACAAGGTTTACGGCGACAATATCCCCGAAAACCTATATGAAAAGGTAGAACAAGCACACGCTATCGTAGTAGAAGACGTAAAGGATAAGGAAGCGATCAAAGCACGCGATAAGGCTATTGACGTTGCAGAAAAGGCACTTATAAAATTTAACCAAGTATTTAACTACTACAACATCAAACTAGAACTTCTTGCAGAAAGCGAAAACAGACGTTATTACTCCGAAATAGAGGCTATGTACGAGAACGCCCTTGAAGAAATCAAGAGAAAGGACGAAGAACTCACTCGTAAAGAAGCCGAAGAGCGCGAACGTAGAAAGCAAGAACTTCAAGAGGCAAAGCAAGCACGTTTTGATTCCTTCTCCCCAGAAAAGCAAGCAAGAATACTTGCTCGCAGACAAAAAGCAGAAGCAAAGAAACAAGCAAAACTTGCACAAAACAACGCAAATACCGAAACCCTAGAAAAAGAAGTTGCATCCACTATTGACGAAGGAGGTAACGAATAATGAAAAAGAGTATTAAACTAATCCTTACCCTATCCCTACTTGCAGTAATAGCATGCACTTCCCTACTTGTTGGTTGCCAATCTTTGAGTGGAGACGAAGGTTATGCCGTACTACAAAAGGCAATTGACAATACCTTACACGACGATAACGCTCATATTTTCTACTGGAAAGAAAGCATTTCCACTCCTCGCTCCGGTATAACCAATCTTGTTGAAACCACTACCGTAAACGTTCTTTGCGAAATTGATAACGATTACAATTTTGTTAAAACCAATAGTGGTCTTGAGTATGATTATAAAAACCTAAAAGCAAGGGTAAACAAATCTTACGATGGTAAACTCGTTTACGAACAATATTGTGGCGTCGCTAAGAATAATAATTCTTACCTTGCTACTCGTGGTGACAAGAACAGCACCTCTGCCCTTACCACGGAAAACAAATATACTTTTGATAGTATGGTTGCAAGAGATTACGTTTTGAGTGATCTGTTTAAAGAGTATACTCTAGAAGAAAAACTCAAAGAGTTAAAATCTCTTAAGAGAGAGGATCTTCTAATTGAAGAATACCAAAACGGTGGTGTAGAAAAGAAAGGAAACGTTGTTACCATTACCTGCAAAGTTAGCGATGAGTATGCTCGTGCTTATGAAAACGCAAATGGTCGCAAGAGTGTTCTAGAAGGCAAATACCTAACCATAGAAATCTCTTATGATAGAGTTGCCGCCATTATCGTTTACCAAAACGACCCCGGTGCAGACGAAAGCAACACTCAAGGAATTCTTGCGTTAGAATACGAAAGTTACAAACTAGAAATAGTTTACACCGGTCCCAAATTTGACGTACCACAACCCTAACAACAACTAAGGGAGCGCTATGCTCCCTTTCTTTTAAACACAAAAGGAGATGCTTATGTCTTTTCTAACCTGGATACTTAAAAAGTTTGTCGTTCCCATTCCAAAAGTTGATGCCTTTAACGAATATTTATTCATTGGTCCCCACCCCGACGACATAGAAGTTGGCGCCGGTGCAACCGTTTCTCGCCTTGTAGAAATGGGAAAGAAAGTAACTTATTTGATAGCCACAGACGGCTGTTATGGATCCTCAACTGCAGATTATAACAAAGAAGACCTAATTAAAACTCGTCAAGAAGAGGCTATTCGCGCCGCAAACTTCCTTGGTGTAAAAGAGGTACATTTCCTACCCTTTAGCGATTGTGGTCTTTATAATCAAACCGAACTCATGCAAGCCATTGCAAAAAAGATTATAGAGATTAAGCCGGAAGCCGTATTTGCTCCCGACCCTAATTTGCAAACCGAGTGTCACGTAGACCATTTAAACGTGGCAAAGGCCTGTGCCAGCGCATATCTAATTAGTGGTAACGCTCCATATGCAAAAGAGTTTGCAAATACCACCCCCGCCTCGCCTTCCCTGCTTGCTTTCTACTACACCGATAGCCCCAATACTTATTTTAAAACGGGCGCTAAACACGTAAAAAGACAAAAAGAAGCACTTAAACTCTTCACCTCTCAAATGGCATTTACCGAAAAAGGAAACGGCGACGGCGATTTCATTATGCTATACAACCATTTCCGTTCTATTAGATTCGGCGTAAAGAAACTAAAAGGTAGAGCCGACGGTTTCCGCTGTCTAGGCAATACCCACACGCATTGTTGTGCAGAAAAGATTTAATTTCAATAAAAATCATTAAAATTTGCCAATTTGCCCGTAATACAAAAGTTACGGGCTTTTTTTCAACTTTTTTGCTTTGCAAAAAAACTCTTGTCAAGCACTATATTTTGTAGTATGATATATTTACTCATAACACGCGTGCGCTTGTGCGCACACTAGTAAGGAGACTCAATATGGCAAAAGAAAGAACTAAAGTCAATCGTGCTGATGAGAAATTGAGTGATATCATTCCCAACAGCGAAAAGGTTGCCTATGGCGTAGGCGCTCTAATGGATGGTGGTGGCGTAGCCCTCATGTCTTGCGTTATGGTTAAATATATGACCAACCTAGGCATCGCAATGGGTATTGCATCTACCATTTTCATGGTTGCTAAACTATGGGATGCTATTACCGACCCTATCATGGGATTTGTTACCGACAACACAAGAAGCAAATTTGGTAGAAGAAAGCCCTACCTTTTCTGGGGTGGTATTTCCCTAATCTTTGCAATTTTCCTATTGTTTGCACCCATTAGAGAGTGGGGGGTAGGCGTTGGTGGCGCTATTGCATACATCATAATTTTCTACCTTGTATGGAATACTTGTTCAACGATAACGCAAGTTCCCTACTGTTCTCTTGCAAGCGATATTTCCCCCAATCATAGCGAAAGAAACTGGGCTAATACCTTTAAATTGGTTTTCTCCGCCGCTGCTGCAGGCCTTTCCTACGTGGTTCCATTGTTCTTGCTAGAGGCAACTCAACCCGGTTCCGATGGTTCTCCCGCATCTCTTTCCATGACTGAATTCTGGATCATTATCTCCTCTGTATTCGGCGTATTGTTTGGTGGTGGTCTGGTTATCTCCGGCATATTCGTTAAAGAAAGAATTCTTCCCGATAAGAATGCCCCCGTAGAAAAGTTTAACTTTAAGAGATTCCTTCAAAGTTACTCTATTCCTTTTAGAAATAAATCTTTCCGTTGGCACATCACCATGTATGCAACTGCATTTATGTGCGCCGATATGATTTCTGCTCTAGCCGTTTACTACGCAACCGACGTTTGGGCCGGACAATATTTGGATCTTGGATTCATGAGCCTTAACTTCTCCTCCATGCTTATAGTTGCCCCCTTGATGGTTATGGCAGTAGTTGCATTCCCTATCGTTCGCACCCTAATGGTTAAGAAAACCAAGCAATTTGCATTCCGCGTAGGTCTACCTTGCTACATAGTTGGTGGTATTATGCTGGCCGTTATGGATCCTTCCTGGACTCCCCCTATCGTTGTTCCAATCGTAGCAGCCATAATGGGACTTGGTTTCGGTGGCGCACAAATGATGCCTTGGATTATCTTCCCCGACACCGTTGACGTAGCAGAAATGGCTACCGGCGAAAGACCTACCGGCACCTATTCCGGCATCATGACCCTCATAAGAAAGGTTGCAGGCGCTCTTGGCGTAGGTATGGTTGGTTGGATAATAGATGCTTGTGGATATCAAGAAGCACAAGAAGGCGTAACCGATTATATCGTTCAAACCGACGAAGCACTACTTGCTATCAAACTAGTTCTAGGAATTTCCGTTGCGTTCTTTATTACTATTGCATTCCTTGCATCATTCCGTTACAAGATTACCGATAAGAAACTTGATAGAGCAAGATACTTCATTGATAAAGTTAAAGAAGAAGGCATTGGTAGCCTAACAGAAGAAGAGGCCGAGGAAAGAAACGAACTTATTGCCGAACTTTACGGAAAGGTAAAAGAAAAAAATGCTAGCCCCATTCCTGTGGAAGAAGAAATGGAAATCAAGGAGGCATAAATATGGTTAAACATATGGTTCTTTTCAAACTTAAAGACAACTCTTACGAAAACTGTCTTAAAGCAAAAGAAGTTCTTCTTTCCATGCAAGGCAACGTGCCGGAACTTCGTTCCATAGAAGTAGGCATAGACTTCCTACATTCCGGTAGAAGTTACGACGTCGCACTCATTGTTACCGTTGATAGCAAAGAAGCATTAGAAAGTTATCAAAAAGACCCCTATCACTGCTCCGTTGTTAAACCTCATATGCACGCAGTTAGAGAGGGTTCCGTTGCATTAGATTTTGAATTCTAGAGGTAAATATGGCTGATTTTTATAATTTAGATATTAAAGGTTATTCTCACGACCTTCCCATTCTTCCCATAGGTGCAATTAAGATTTGTTTCTTTAACCTACACGGCGCACAAGAACTTACCGAACATTGCGCTAAAGAACTTGCTAAACTCGCCAGCGATGAAGTAGAAGTACTCATTACTGCAGAAAGCAAGGGCTTACAACTCACTCACTGCGTAGCCCGTGAACTCGGTCACAAACACTATGCCGTTGCCAGAAAGTCCAAAAAACTCTATATGCAAGACGGCATAGAAGTGGAAGTTAAATCTATTACCACTGCTAACGTACAAACTTTATACCTCTCTCAACACGATACTGCCCTAATTAAGGGTAAAAAGGTTGCAATCGTTGACGACGTTATATCCACCGGCGGTAGCCTAAAGGGTTTAGAAATGCTCGTTGAAAAGGCAGGTGGCATAATAGTAGATCGCCTATTTGTTCTTGCAGAGGGCGATGCAAAGGATCGTAAAGAGGTCAAATACCTTGCCACTATACCAATCATTACCGACTAATGTTACGCACCCCTTCAAAAGAAGATCTTGATAAAATATACGATATCCTTGGCGCAACTTGCGCCGAGGATACTTCTTATGCAAAGACAACCATATTCGGTTGGTTTAAAGATAGAAACCCTCTTGTAGAAGTAGGCGACGATTACGCACTATTTAGTGGTACTACGGAAAACGGGCGCCCCCTCTACTGGTCACCACTTGCCACAAACGAAGAAGCCTTTATTCAAGCAATAAAAAGGCTGGAAAAATACGGCGCGAAAACAATCACCAACGTTTGTGATTATCAAATAGCAGTTTACGAAAAATTGGGTTACACCATAACCCCCTCTCGCGACTACTTTGAATATCTTTATACCCCCGAAAGCCTTATTGAATTAAAAGGCAAAAAATACCACGCAAAGCGCAACTTCATTAATGGTTTTACCATTCCCTACGAGTTTCGTTCTTACGATGAAAACGACCGTGAAAATTTGAACGAGTTGCTTTTTAAGTGGAGTTATCTTCACATTGACAACGGCATAGATTACTCCGTTAAAGAAAGTTGGCATGCTCATGAAATTCGCGAAAAGATATTAAACGACCCGGAAATACGTGCTTTAAACGCAGTACTTGACGACCTTGAAGGATATAACTGCTTCGCAGACGTTTTAACCGTTGAGGGTGGCAAGATTATCGGCTTTGCCCTAGGAGAAATACTACCTACCGGCATAGGCGCCATTTATTTTGAAAAAGGCGACGTGGACTACAAGGGAATATATCCCCTATTAGACAACGAATTTTGCAAAAAGCACTTCCATACCGGAGTAAAATACGTAAACAAGCAAGAAGATATGGGGCTAGCGGGATTAAGAAAGTCCAAACTTAGTTATAATCCCGTAAAGTTCGCAGAAAGATACATAGCAAAAAAGGATTAGAATGTTAAAAATAGACGTGCTCGCTTCGGGCAGTAAAGGAAATAGTACGTTAATAACCACCACGGAGGGTAAGAAATTACTCATAGATTGTGGTATAAGCGCACGCTCCTTGAACGCTTCCTTACGCAAAAAAGAAAGTAGTCTAAACGAAGTAAAAGCCATTCTGATAACCCACGAGCATGCCGACCACGTACATTCGGTCGCTCAAATTTCGGAAGCCTACGGCATTCCCGTTTTTGCTAACGCCGTTACTATGTCGGCACTTAAAAGAAAGACGGGCCTAAAGGGTGGATATTACTTTGAGGAAACGCACCCCTTTAGCCTACTCAACCTGGAGATTAAGCCCTTTCGCACCTCTCACGACGCAGTATATCCCGTCGGATACTCCATCTTTGATGGTGATAGCAAATTCACTTATGCTACAGACCTGGGCTACCTAAGCCCAAGCGTAAAGGAAAATCTAAAAGGAAGCGACCTTGTGCTAATTGAGTCCAATCACGACGTGGATATGCTCTTAAAAGGCCCCTATCCCAGACTACTAAAAGAAAGAATCCTTTCTCAACGAGGACACCTCTCTAACGTTAGTTGTGCAGAAGCAGTAAGAGAACTTTTAGATCTTGGCACTAAAAGATTTATTTTAGGCCATCTTAGTGAACAAAATAACACCTATGAACTCGCAAGAGATACGACTTTAAACCTACTTAGCGAGAGTGGAGCAAAACTAAATTTAGATTACGAATATTACGTTGCAACCCAACAAGGACTGGAAAAAACCATAACGACAAAATGAGAAAAGAGGATAACCTAAAACTAAACGTTACGGAAACAGAGGGAATCTTTGCATTTTTCCTCGCGTTCTTTGTTGCGCTTTTACTTGGCTTCGTTCTCGTCTTTGTTCCCGAAGGCAATATCCAAGTAGTGTTAAACTATGCCGTTACTCAAGTTGCATATTTAATAGTGCCTCTCATTTTTTTACAATTTATAAAAAAGCAAGATTATCTTACCACTATACACGCAAAAGGAAAAATCAAGCCCCTAGGACTACTTTTAACACTACCCATTGCCATTGGCTCCATAATGCAAAACACCATATTCGTAGTGTGCTTTAATTGGCTATTGGAATTAGTAGGCGTTACCCCCAGCGTTTCACTCCCTCAAATAGATACTCCACTAAATATTATACTTGCACTACTTGCAGTAGTAATACTTCCTCCCCTTGCAGAAGAATCACTTTTTAGAGGGGTAATTCTTAACTCTTACGAGCATCACGGCATAATGAAAGCAACTTTCCTTTCTGCTCTCGTTTTTGCTCTTTCACACTTCAATCCCGCTCAATTTGTGCATCAGTTTATCCTGGGTGCTTTGCTTGCTTTCTTAGTATTAACCACGGGCTCCATTTGGTATTCCGTTGTCATTCATCTACTAAACAACCTTATTTCTCTTTTCATAGGAGAGGTAATACCGGCATACAACGCACTTGCCACCTTTAACACTACTAACGTTCTCATTTTAATTGCAATGTTTGTAGTCGGCGCAATTATTCTAATACTTTCTACAATGGCGTTTAATCGCTTGTGCGCTAAGGATAATCTTGTTATAAAGGGGAATCCTTTTAAAATATTCTCTAAAGAGAAAGCCCCCGAATACCACGAAAACGACGGCGAAAAACTTTCTTCTCAAGCCATAGGCTTTATTGCGTTTTTAGTGGTAGCAAGTATATTCGTGACAATAATAGAGATAGTCGCTAAGGAGTTAACATGAGTAAAACATTTAAACTTTCTTTCATAATTTTATTTAGCGTAACGGGATTGCAAGTGATGAGAATACTCTCTTCTCTACTTCCTCTTAGCGACAATATCTTGGGTTGGGGTTTCAGTTTTATGATGCAATGCCTTTTCCTAGGTCTATTCCCATACCTAATTTACAAAGCCACCATAAAAGAGGGCTGTTTCGTTCGTGACGTAAAAATAAAAGCAAAGGTTAATCCTTTCAGTTATCTTATTGCTGTTTTAATCGGTCTACTCACCTATGGGGTAAACATAGGCGCAAGTTCCATTTGGTACGTGATATTAAATGCATTGGGCTTTACCTATACTCGTGGTGGTGGCGTATTATTTACTTCCCCCGAAGTGCTTATTTTAGAAATCATAACGAGTTGTATGCTCCCTGCCATATTTGAAGAAATCACCGACCGTGGCATACTTCTTGCATCTCTTGACGACGTAAAGAGTGACACTATAAAAATAATAGTTTTAGGGCTATTCTTCGGAGCCTGCCACCAAAACGCACCTCAACTGGGACCCACTGCCCTCGCCGGCGTCATAATAGGCTTTATGGCTGTTAAGAGTGGCTCCATACTTCCCGGCATGATAGTTCACTTTATAAACAACTTCATAATCACAATGGGAAGTTACGTTGACCAAAAGGGTATAAATTTGGGACTGCTTACTCAAATAGAAGATGCCTTATACTCCAGTGGCCTAATACTACTAGTTTCTGCAGGTTGTGGCATACTACTTGTCTTCACCCTTTATCTTTTCCAAAAAATAAACGCAAAATATCTAGTTAAAGACGACGAGCAAATTAACAACACCTTATACGAAGTATATGGTTTTGGCGCTTCTCCCAAGAAAAAGGCAGGTGCTTTAGATTATAGTTTACTTGTAATCGCATTCATTTCTGCCCTACTGGTTACCGGTTTCACCTTCTACTGGGGGTTGATGAGATGATAAAACTAAACGTTGTTGCCGTAGGTAAACTCAAAGAAAAATTTTGGGTTGACGCTATTAACGAATATAAAAAGCGCATCTCTAAATATGCAGAAATTTACGTCATAGAATGCCCCGAGGGAGTTGACGAAGGTAATGCCGAAAGATTACAAAAGCAAGAAGAAGCCGGCATTTTAAAGAAAATCAAGGGCTATTGCGTACTCATGGCAATAGAGGGCGACATGGTAAAAAGCGAGGATTTAGCCTCGCTAATAGAAAGGGAAAGCACTAAAGGAAATAGTGAGTTTACCTTTATTATAGGTGGCTCTCGTGGCGTAAGCGACGCAGTAAGAGCAAGAGCAAACAAACTAATTAGTTTTGGTAGAGTGACCTATCCTCACCAACTAATGCGCGTTATACTAGTAGAGCAACTTTATCGTGCTAACACCATAATTCACAAAACCAACTACCATAAATAAACCAAAACTGCATATTTTTTAATATGCAAGTAAAAGAATTTTTGGAAAGTTTAGAACAAATGGGTGGCACTTGTATAGACGTCGGCACCTCAACTCTCGGAGAGAAGATACCCCTTTTCCACAAAGGAAATTCCTCGCCCGGTGGCGTACTATTAGTTGGTGGCACTCACGCAAGAGAATACGTTACGTC
>JAZSKG010000186.1:0-5839 GCA_045534735.1 Candidatus Stercoripulliclostridium sp. | reverse complement strand
CTGGGTCTATTTTTTTCATCAATTCTCCCCTTAAGTGCAAAAGGACCACCGTCCTCTACAGTCAGGTGGTTCCCTTAAATGCATATTTACAATAAGAATAATACTACTCTTTTTTCAAATTGTCAATACGTAGTTTAATTATTAATTATTAAAGCATAATTAAAACTAAGTTTTTTGTCGTTTTTTATTCTTCTATAAGCACGTTTTCGTGAATGGTCAAAGTTGACATTTCTACCGGCAAGAAGAAACATAGGCCATGAGCAGGAGTGCCTACGCCGGCCTTTTCCTTAACTTGCTCCATAATTTTTACAGCGACCTCCTTTTTAACAACGCTAAGAACTATTTCCTTTTCGGTATCTATGGTTATCCCAAGAATTGTTTTTGGCTTAGCGACAGAGCCTCTCGCGTTAATTATGGTAGCGCCGGTTGCTCCCTCTGCACGAGCAATATCTACTACTTCCGATGCAAAACCTGCGTTTACTATTATATAAAGTGCTTTTAATTCGTTCATACTAATCCTCCTTATTTAAATCGCCAAGCCCTCTACGGAAATGCTAAAAGCAATACCGGTATTGGGTTTATTAAAGTTATAGTCGTTGTAAAGAAGTTTCAAAACCTCTTTGGCATTGTCGTTCTTAAGCAAACAGGTGATTAACACTTTATGTTGCTCTATTTCAAACCCAAATGCCGAGGCAAATGCACTCTTCTTTGCAACCGAACCGTGAGCATATACCGTTTCTACGAAATATGCTTCATGCTCGCCCAGTAGCGAAAGTAGTTTGTCCTTTTTCTTCTGCTCTGCAATAATGACAAAATATTGCAAGCCGTTGTTTTTCTCGTTACTCATCTTCGTCGTCCTCGTCTTGGGCTAGATTTTCATTAACTTCTTCTTCCGGAGTTTCATTCACTTCTTCTAGATTTTCGGGAGTTTCGGTAGTTATTTCTTCCAAGTTTTCCTCCAGAATTTCCACCTTTTGTTCTTGAGGAATTTCTTCCAATATGTCCGTATTTTGGGGTTCCTCTACTTGTGATACCGGTTCCTCTATTGCTTCTTCTTCGCACTCTATAGTGGGTACGTCTTCTACTGCGCCTACCCCTTCTTCTTGGGCTATGGGGGTAGTATCTTCCACCTCGTTTATTTTTTGGATTTCTTCTAACTTTTCTTCTACCACTTCGTTTTCTACGGGTTCTTCTACTACGTTTGTAGTGGATTCAAATTCCATAGCAAATGATTGTAGGCCTTCATAATTTTCTTCACTTTCTTCTTTAGTGGCATGCTTAAGACGAATATTATAGATTATACCCAGCGCTTGAATAGCGATTAGAGGTGTAACCGAAATAAAGGAAATAATGCCGAATCCGTTGGTTAAAATAGACATTTCCGTACCACTTGCACTAGCACTTGCTTGGGCTATGCTTAGAGTCAAGGGGGTTAGGAATGCGGAGGTAAGCGCACCACCGGTAACGCCACCGGAGTCAAATGCTAGTCCAACGAAAAGTTTAGGGGTAAATATCATCATGACGAGTGATATTAGGTAAAGGGGTACAAGGAAATAAAGGATATTTATTCCTGTTAATATCTTTAAAATAGAGAGAAGAGAAGCAACGCCTATGCCTAATGCAAGGGTGACGCGAATGGTCATTTTCTTTATGTGTCCGTTGGTTAACTCTTCTATTTGCACGCCGAGAACGGTAACTGCAGGTTCCGATACGGTTATTGCAGCGCCAAGTATGAAGCCTACTCCCAAAAGTATCCACTTGAACCACTCGGGGCGAGATTCTGAAAAGAACATTTGACCTATGTATTGACCGACAAAGCCAAACCCGAAGTCTATACCGGAAAGGAAAATGAGCAATCCCAAATAAACGGGAATAACGCCTATCATTAGTTTTGCAAATGTCTTTTTGGGTAGTTTTAATAGGAAGAGAAGGAAGGGAATGGAAATTAAAATTATGGGTAGAACGGCAAGTGCAACGTCTAGGAGGTTGCCAAGAATTATATCCCCTATTCCCCTTGAAGAAGACATATCAAATACTTGTTCCGGAGGTAGAGTGCCGTTTACTGCTTTAACAATGATGCCGTAAAGGAGAACGGCTATAATAGGTCCGGCAGAGGCGATACCTATGATGCCGAGAGAATCATCGTTAGTTTTACTTTTGGAGGCTGTGGCAGAAATACCAAGGCCTAGTGCCAAGATAAAGGGAACGGAAACGTCTCCCGTAGTTGCGCCACTTCCGTCAAAGGCAATTGCTATGAACTCCGGAGGAGCAAATATAACGAGGAAAAAGGTTATGGCATAAAGGATAGCGAATATGAGTTTAATGTTTATATTTTTTACTATACGCCAAAGGGCTAGGGCCACACCAATACCTATGCCGGTACCCGTAATCCATATAAACAAGGTGCTGTTTACTATGGGCATAATGCCGGTTATTTGTTTTGCAAGAACGGAAAGTGCCGGTTCTGCAACCGTTGCCAGCAAGCCGAAAACAAAGCCGAATCCCAAAACGAAAGCCAGTTTGTTATAACGCGCAAAGGAGCCACCGACCATTCTTCCTATAGGAAGTATACTGGTTTCCAAGCCCGATAAAAATAAAGATTGACCTACGACAACCGACAAGTACCCAACGACGATTTTAAGGTAGTCGCTGGGCTCTTTAAGCGGTGCTATGCAAATGCATATTATGATTATGACGGCCAAGGGAAGTGATGAAAGGAAGGTTTCCTTAACCGTTTGTAGGAATTTAACTTTCACGTGCGTTGTTTATAACTCCAACGTTGATTGTTTATTGTATGCCTAGCAACGTCTTGGTAAGAATGAATATGTCTGTATTTAAAATAGATTCTTTATTTATTATGGAAGGTACTTCCGTTAGGGTACTCTTAAAGTATAAGCCAACTTTGGTGTCGGTATGACCTGTAGTGGTATAAAGGTCATCGTTTATTTGTTCTTTGTTTTCTGCTTTCTTTATGCCACCGGTTTCATGGTCTGCAGTAACCATTATGGTATAGGGATCCCCTGCTCCAAATAATTTTTGGTCTACGACCTTAATAGCATTACTAAAGTCAAGCGCATTGTTTATCATTTCGGAAACGTCGTTGGAGTGAGATGCTTTGTCTATTTTTGCGCCCTCTATCATTAGGAAATATCCGGTGGGATAATTCTTTTCCATGTAGTCTATGGCATATGATGCAAGTTCTGTAAGAGTGGGTTCCTCGTCGGTGCCGTTACTATAACCAACGTTTTCAAAGGTTGCAACAAATCTCTTATTGTCTAGGGATAAATCGCTGTACTTTTCTACCCAATTCCAACCGTTATTTGCAAAACGGTCTTTGTAAACACTAGAGTAACTACCTGCACCTAAGAGAAGATCTAGCGTGCTACTTTCTTGGCTAAGGAGTATGGAAGCACTATTGTCTCTTGATTCTGCGTGTGCAGAAAAACCTGCCGGAGTTGCCCCGGTTATTTCATCAGAGGTAACAACGCCCGTGCCATAACGATCGTTTTTAGCAAGTTCGGTTATGGAAACTATGGCTTCTTTCTTGTCGTTTATGGCAACCCTACCATTTATAATTCTTTGACCTGTTGCCATAGCCGTTGCGGCAGCAGAACTATCGGTAGTGCCGGAAAGAGAGTTTGTGTCTACAATGGTTTTAGTGGGGAAATTAGAAAAGTACATATCCTTACCACTATATAATTCCGTATTATAAACGTGATTGGGGCCCATGCCGTCACCGATAAACAATACAACCTTAGAAGTTAAAGCAGTATCGTGTGTGGGATAGTCCACGTTGTCATTTTCATTACAAGCAGTAAAAATAAAGATGGTACAGAGAACCAAAATTATGGAAAACAATTTTATAGCCATTCTTTTTTTCATATATAAACCCTCATTAAAACGAACTTACCTATATGATACCATAAAACCCAAAAAAATCAACCTCTTTTAGAAAGGCAAAAGAAAAAGGCACTCTAAGAGTGCCTTTGACATTATTAAAATTTAACTAAGCTTTTACGTAAGTTACTTCTAAGTAGTTTACATAAAGTCTTGTGCTAGAAGTGGTTCCCATGCAATAGAAAGTAACTGAGTTTATGGTGCTACCTTCGGCTGACGTGTAAGTATATTTACCATTCGCGGCTAAATCTGATTTTGCCGACTTGGTGGAACTTGTTCCTTCTGTATATGCTATGCTTGTATTCATGCTTGAACCAATTACCACGCTTTGGATCTTATAACCATCCTTTGCATTGATAGTAATGGTTCCACCACCGGTTCCTGCTGAATTTTGATACAAACGAATTACACCGCTGTTAATAGCAGGATTAGTGGTTCCGCCTCCCTTTGCTGTAGTATATGATACAACACTATCTCCATTAACACTACCACTAACAGCACTAAATGAAGACATCTTTACCGTCGTTGGTGCAGAAGGATCTTTTTCGTCACAAACGGAACATTTGCCATCAACATAATTGTGCTCACCAGTTGCTATTTCTTCAGTCTTGGTTCCATTGCAAGTGCCACAGGTATAGGTCATTACGCCGGTGGTGACACAAGTAGATTCGGTGGTTACTTTGCCTTCGTCCCAAGAGCAAGTACCACGATTGAATTCTACACTACAGTTATCACAAATTTGGTAGTGTTCTTCGCCTTCATGAACGTAGGCACCATCTTCTCTAACGTGCTCGGTGCATTGAGAAACGCCACAGCCCTCTCTATCACAAACACCATCTACGAAATTATGGTCTAGTGCTTCTATAGTCTTGGCTTCTCTAGAAAGTTCTTCGTTACATACGTAGCAGTATACGACACTTTCATAACTACCATCTTCGGTACAAGTTGCATTTTGAACGTTTTCTTGAACGGCTTCTGCAGGAGTATGATCAACCTTATTTATTACTACGTTAGCGATTTCTTCGGTTGCGGTTTCATCGGTGTAATTCTTTCCACAATTTTCACAATTATAGTGAGCGATAATACCGTTTTCGGAGCAAGTTGCTTCTTTACCCTCAACAGCAGTTAATTCATGACCGGTTGCTCCTTCTCCGTCAGCAACGGTCCAACTGTGTCCACAGGTACCGGTATATAAGGTATAGCCTGCTTCGGTACAAGTAGGAGCGATAGTTTCACTAGTTACACCGGTGTGTTCACAAACTTGAATGGTGATAAACTTTATCGTATTAATCATACAACGACAACCACCGGAAACAGTTTCAAAAGAAACAGTCTTAGTATTAGTAGTGTCTACGCTAATTTCGTCATATTCACCAGCATCTGAATTCTTGGTTAATGTGTAATTTTTACCATTTACAAGAATCTTAGATGTGTTAGATTTGTATTTTGCTACGCAAATTATAACTTCTGTTACGTCATCTGGTACGGTGAAGGTAAACGTGGCAGCCACTGACGATGTACCTAGTTTAAGAGCAGAATTACCCTTAGCATCTCTTGCTCCCTTGTAAACCTTAGACATGTTTGATAGTGTTAGAGTGTAATCACCAACTGTCTCAGTATATGACGTTGCATCACTACCATCAGAGTGAGAAGCAGTTCCGTTAGCACCAAACGTAAAGGTGGCAGTCTTTTCTTCTTGAACTGCGGGACAGTTTTCGCAAACACCATCTTCAAACTTGTGGGAAACTTTAGCAATAGTTTCTTCCATGGTGTGAGCATTATTGTTTAGGCAGGTGAGAAGTTTTTTACCTTCTTCTGTACAGGTGGCCTCGGTGATAACTTCGCCATCATTCCACTTGTGGCCGGTTGCAGAAACAACTTCTAAGTCGGAGGCCAAGCGGTCTTAGGAAGACAACTGGGGCTATCAACTCCTTTGGTCACA
>JAZSKG010000101.1:0-2391 GCA_045534735.1 Candidatus Stercoripulliclostridium sp. | reverse complement strand
CCCACAGAACGTCATGGCTCCGATCCGGTTTATTGTTTTCGTTGCCTTTTAAGGTAATGGCATCTATGCCGTTTTCACGGGCAGATTGGAGCATGGTGGTAACTATGGCGCGACCAACCCCCTTGCCTCGGGCAGAGGCTGTTACGGCTATGTTCATAATATGCCCTTCGTCTAATATGTGGGCATATCCACCATAACCTATAACCTTACCGGTTTCATCTTTTGCAACAAAATAAAACTTATTCTTGTCGGCGTACTCCATACAAAAACTTTCGTACGACCAGGGTTTTGTAAAACACTCTTTTTCTATTTCAGCAATGGCACGTAAGTCGTTAAGGGTGTATTTTTCTATTGTATATCCCTCCATTATGCCTCCGCAGATGATTTTTTCATATAATATGGTTGTGCAATTTTGCTAAATTCGCCCTTCTCTACCTTGTTTTTGAATGCTTTTATGAGGTTTTTGGGCTCGGGCGAGGTAAAATATACCCTCTTGCCCTCATAAGGCTCTACGTCAATAATATTTACTGCCTTGTACTCTAGGCTGTCGCCATCCTTAAAGAGTGCATAATAGTTGTCGTGCTTGCAATCTATGAGCCCAAGCGCAACTTC
Organism: Candidatus Stercoripulliclostridium sp.; assembly: GCA_045534735.1. GTDB lineage: Bacteria > Bacillota > Clostridia > Christensenellales > DTU072 > Stercoripulliclostridium_A. The sequence continues at coordinate 1,779 of JAZSKG010000101.1, read as the reverse complement.
TTCGTCTATAAGTAGGCTTTCTAGTTCGGTTATCTCCACAAGTTTTGCGCCACTACCCAAAGCCATCGCGTTTGCTGTGGATACACCTATCCTTATGCCTGTAAACGAGCCGGGACCAACTACAACCCCTACGTAATCAAGGTCTTTGGGGGAAAGTTTCGCTTCTAAAAAAAGAGCATCTAGGGCAGTCAAAATCTCGCTCGTGTGCCTACGCGCCCCAGCCTTGCCAACGTGGGTATATTCTTCATCCCCATTTATTACCGCAAGCGCAAGTTCGCCTGCAGTTGAATCTATAATGCACGCTTTCATAAGCCTAATATCTCCCAGTTTCTTGTCGTTTCATCTACAACTTCCACGTTTATGGTTATTACCTTTTCGGGTAATTCTTCCATCTTATTCCACTCAATGACGGTAACCGAGGTGGGGGTATAAAGTTCTTCTATGCCCAGTTCGTATATCTCGTCTTCGTCCTCTATGCGATACATATCTATGTGATAGAGGGTAAGCGAGGTGCCTTCATATTCCTTAATGATAGTAAAGGTGGGGCTAACTACCGTTCTATTTACGCCAAGAGCCTTGGCAAAGCCCTTGGTAAAGGTGGTTTTCCCTGCACCAAGCGTGCCGTTTAAGAGTAGCGCTTCGCCACCCTTAATCTCACCTGCAATCTTTGTTGCAAGTGCCTCTGTCTCTTCTAATGAACGCGTAGTAATTATCATAAATGTAATATCTTAGAAAGTCGTTTGTAAAGTATAAACGTTATAACCGATGCAACAACCGTCTTTATTAGGTTGAATGCAAGTCCGTACATAAAGGCAAATTCCACTCTTACTTCCATAAGTGCCGGGGAATAGAGAGAGGCGTACATGGGAACCATTATGAAATAGTTGGAAAGTGAACTAATTATTGCGTTAGAAAATATACCAACTACCAGTCCTATGAGGGCGCCTTTTATGTTCTTTTTGTATTTGTATATTATGGTTGCGGGAAGGGTAAAACTTATGCTTACCACAAATGCAGAAAGTTCGCCAACAAAGGCAGTTGTAGAGGTGGAAAGTTTTACTGCACACCTTATAAGTGCTATTATAACGCTAGCGACAGGACCTAAAGCAAACCCACCTATTAGAGCGGGAATGTCGGAAAAGTCCATGTCCAGTACGTTAAAGGGTGGTACGCTAAAGATGGGGAAACGAGCAAAAAAGTAAAGTACCGTCGCTATGGCACTAAGAATTGCAACCTTGGTAATATAGGCCGTTGCAAGTCTTTTAACGCTCTTTTTCTTTGGTGTATTTGCACTGTTTTGGTCGTCCGAAGTGGAAACTTCGGACTCCGAAACACCTATATTTACTTCCTTTTCCTCACGTGCGGAACCAGCGCCCGTACTCTTTTCCCTCTTCTCCATTTTACTCCTTTTATTCCTCTTCCTCGTCTACGATTACTTTGTGATCCTTCCAAAGTTTTTCTAAGCAGAAAAAGTCACGCGTATCACTGTTGAATACGTGTACTAGTACGTTATCGTAGTCAAGTACTGCCCAACGTCCATCACGTAATCCCTCTTTACGAGAAACTATGATTTCTTCCTTTTCCAGCGCTTCTTCTACTTCATCACAAAGCGCTCTAACGTGTGAACTATTGCGTGCAGTTGCTATTACAAAATAATCTGCAATAGTACTCTTTTCGGTAAGGGCAATTACGCCAACGTCGTTATCGTGTCTCTCGGATAGTATCTCTTGAATTCTTTTTGCAAGTTCTAGTGAGTTCTTATCTTTTCTTCTTTGTTTA
>JAZSKG010000091.1:0-4960 GCA_045534735.1 Candidatus Stercoripulliclostridium sp. | reverse complement strand
TTTATCTAAATATGATTGTAAAATTATGGTTGCAGCCACTTTATCTATTACTTTTTTGCGTTTTTCCCGTCTTACTCCACCTTGAATAAGCATTCTTTCCGCTTGAACGGTAGTAAGTCTTTCATCTTGAAAAACTATCTTTCTGTCGCCGACGTATTCCTTTAACTCCTCGGCAAATTGGCGAGTTATTATAACCCTATCGCCCTCTGTTCCGTCCATATTTACGGGTAAACCTATAACTATGGTATCAACTTGATTATTTTTGCAAAAGTCGGCTATATATTCATAGTCCTTTTCTCCACCCTTGCGAGTATAAGTTTCATAGCCTGACGCTATAATGCCCATGATATCGCTAGTAGCAAATCCTATTCTTACGTCACCGACGTCAAGTGCAAGTTTTCTCATTATCCACCTATTTTTCTATATAATTCTTCGCTATTAAATAGCCTTTTGATATATACCACAAGTATTACAGAGGGAGATATTAAGCATATCAAATAGTAAATACCAAGGGTTAAATATTCGTTTAATTGTATCACGTCGCTAAATACTGCGAGCATTATACCTATTATAAGGTATAAAAACGAAAGTAACAAGTATAACATCATAGGTTTTGCCGTTTTGAGGTTATTTCTTGTAATTTCATTTAGGTTTGTCCAGTGTAAATTGGGATTTTTAAGGTCAAAGTAAAGTCCCATAGCATTAAATGAAAGTCCCGTTACCAAAGCTTGAATAGGTAGACCTATTATGGCAATGGCGTTTTTAATACTACTCGCAAAGGGATATACTATGCCTAGCACGACGGAAGCAATAACCGATATGATGCTTGCAAAGATAAACTTAGCCTTTATTATCTCCTTATGAGATAATGGTAATGCTTTTAGCATATAAAGATTTTTACCCTCTAGTGAAAAACCGATATATGCAAATGGATTTCCGACGCAAGAAAGTAACGATACCAAATAGGTCGCAAATGCAACTAGAAACATAGTTGTATTCATTACTTCACCCGTTGCTGAATCTTCGCTCATCATCCCACTCATAAAAAACAACACTATGGGTGGCATGGCCACTAGCATTATAAGATTTATGAATAGTTGTGGGGTATGAATTAGTATCTTTAGGTCTTTGAGGATATAACTTTTAATAAAAGAGTTAGACTTATTTCCACTATCTTTAACCTTAACCGCAACCTTTCCATCTCCTTCCGAACCATTTAGTATGGCTTTCTTGTAGAAAAGAAGGGAAAGCAAAATGGAAATAGCAAGAATAACAAGTACACCTGCTAAATATATTAGAAGATTAAGCGCTACGTTGTTTCCCAGGAGCGCCTCAACTAAAGGATAATTAAATATCGTTCCCTTTTTAAGTCCAACAAATACACCTATAATATTGCCGTCAAAAGCCCCCTCTTCACCTATGAAAGAAGTGCCCATTACCAGCATAAAGTAAAGGATAAAGAAGGCAACGTAGAACAAAGCCATTGCTATGGATCCACCCACCGACTTTCTCTTCAAACGGGAAACTAAAAGCATCATAGGTTGGGAAACTAGGGTTGCAACCATCAAAGGTAAGGCGGGAATAAATAGTAGATTAACAAAAACTATTAAGAAAAACACCCAACTTATGCCATATCCGTTTGCCATTAGGACTGCACCGGAAGTAATGGTTAGTGGTAAATATACCAACGCTGCAAAAAGCAATTCCCCAAGATAAGTTAAGGTAAATTTTGCTCCGAATATTACTCCGTTTTCAAATGGTAGCGAAGAAAGTAAATTATTATCTTTTGCAAAATATAGGTTGTTAATTAGAGCCCCAATACCAAAAAACAGCACGGTAAGTTGTGCCGTTGCTACAAAACCATATTGGAGTTCAACTACCGTACCGGAGTTTATGGAAGCAAGGGTAAGTTCCATTCCCATGGTAACAAGATACCCAAGTAAACAAGCGCAACCGAAAATTATAAGCGCGATTACACCTATTTTTCCCAGTTTTTTTACACCCCTAATTTTATCCTTTTCTCCTTTAATGGAAATGGAAAAGGTATTTTTTAAAAGGGTGCGAAGCAATGAAAAATATTGTTTAACCGCAATAGGTAGCGCCATTAAACTGCCCCCTTCTCGGTAAGTTTAAGGAATAAATCTTCCAAATTTTCCCTCTTTTCCTTTAGTTCTTGCATATCGCAAACGGCAACAAGTTTAGCGTCGTCAATGATTGCAACCTTAGTGCATATCTTTTCTACGACCTCCAGAACGTGTGAGGAAAAGAATACCGTCTTGCCCTCCTCTGCAAGTTTAGCCATCAACTTTTTAAGGTTAAAGGAACCTTCGGGGTCAAGACCTGTCATGGGTTCATCAAGAATGAAAACTTCCGGATCATGCGAAAGTGTTGCAATAAGACTTATCTTTTGCTTCATTCCGTGCGAGTATGAAGAGATTGCCTCGTCAAGATGACCGGACATTTCAAACATGGAAGCATATTCGTTTATTTTTTCTTCTCTTGCCTCGGTCGGCACTTGGAAAACGTCTAAAACAAAGTTTACGTATTGCCTACCACTCAATCCTTCGTACAAGAAATGCTCGTCGGCAACGTATCCTATCTTCTTTTTTGCCTCAACGGAATTCTTTTTGATATCGGCGCCGTTAATTAAAATTTCGCCTTCTTCAAAATCAAGTATGCCGGTAATACACTTAATAGTAGTACTTTTACCGGCACCGTTAGGTCCCAAAAAACCAAATATTTCTCCGTTATTCACGGTAAAAGAGAGGTTATCCACCGCTCTTTTACCACTACTACGATAGGTTTTGGAAAGATTTTTAATCTCTATCATTTAATCTTAATAATTCTTCTTTTCTAGTTCAAAGTATGCTCTGGGATGAGCGCAAACGGGACAAAGTTCGGGAGCCTCTGCACCACTATGAATGTGTCCACAGTTACGGCAACGCCATTCGGTTACTTCGCTCTTAACAAATACGGTACCGTTTTCAACGTTTGATGCTAGTGCGCGATAACGTTCTTCGTGAGTCTTTTCTACTGCTGCAACTGCTCTAAATCTAGCGGCAAGTTCAACAAAACCTTCTTGTTCCGCTACTTCTGCAAAGCCCCTGTACATTTCGGTCCATTCTTCGTTTTCACCTGCTGCTGCAGCAAGAAGATTTTCCATGGTGGAACCAATGCCACCTAGTTCTTTGAACCAAAGTTTTGCGTGTTCTTTTTCATTAAGAGCAGTTTCTTGGAAGATAGCGGCTATTTGTTCGTAGCCCTCTTTCTTTGCTTTAGATGCAAAGTAATCATACTTATTGCGTGCTTGAGATTCGCCTGCAAATGCGTACCATAGATTTTGTTCGGTCTTACTGCCTTTTAAATTTGCCATATTTATTCTCCTTTATGTTTATTTTTTATTTTTATAAGCGTCCTTAGGGACAACTACGTTCTTTTCTCTTCCATTTTGACTGGGCGTATAGAATCTTACGTCGCCCAGACTTTCGGGCAGATATCTTTGGTCTACCCAGCCACCGTAATCGTGGGGATATTTGTATCCCGATACCTTTTCTACCTTATAATTTGCATCGCGCAAATAATACGGAATACTCTGGTCCTCTGCCTTTAGACTAGCGTCATCTGCAGAATATAGTGCGTTTACAACGGAATTTGATTTGGGTGCTAAACAAACGTAAATAATTGCTTCCGTAAGAGGAATTCTACCTTCCGGAATCCCCAATTTTTCCATTGCTTGCATTGCGTTTACAGCAATAGTTAGAGCATAAGGGTCTGCCATACCTACGTCTTCGGCACTATGTACTATGAGCCTTCTGCAAATAAGCAAAGGATCGCATCCTGCGTTCAAAAGACGCATTGCATAATAAACTGCTGCATCGGGGTCGGAACCACGCAAAGACTTGCAAAAAGCAGATATTATGTCGTAATACATGCTTTCGTCTACGGAAAGGGCCCTTCTTTGTGCTACTTCTTCTGCAACTTTTAAATCCACGACGATTTTACCGTTTGCATTGGGTGCCGTAGTAATTACTGCAAGTTCAAGAGCATTAAGCGCCGTTCTCATATCCCCGTTACTTACCCATGAGATATGTTCAAGTGCTTCGTCCGTTAGTTCTGCTTGATAGTTACCAAGCCCCTTTTCTACGTTTGTTAAAGCGCGAAGCATACCCTTTTTGACGTCGGCTTGAGTGAGGGGCTTAAACTCAAAGATTCTACATCTGCTTACAATAGCCTTCGTCATGGTAACGTAAGGATTTTCCGTAGTAGAACCTATGAAGATTATCTCCCCTTTTTCCATAGCACTTAGTACGCAGTCGCTTTGTGCTTTTGACCAACGGTGACATTCGTCTAAGAGTAGATAAGTGCGCTTGCCGTAAAGGGATAGACGATTTTTAGCGTCTTCTATTACTTTTTTTGCATCGGCAACGCCACTGGAAACGGCATTTAGGTATGCGTAAGAAGCACCGGTAGATTCGGCTATAATGTTAGCAAGCGTGGTTTTGCCCGTGCCGGGAGGACCGTAGAAGATACAACTTCCCAGTCTGTCTGCTTGTATTGCTCGCGTTAGTAGAGAGCCTTTGGAAATTAAATGGGACTGCCCTATGAAATCTTCCAGCCTAGAGCATCTCATTCTTTCACTTAAAGGTGCGAGTGATTTTCTTGTTGCTTCAAATAAATCCATACGCCTTTATATTATCACGCGCGCAAAGAAAAGTCAATACGGATAAAATGGTTTTTGGGGCAATGTGTTGACATATTACTGATAAAAATGCTAAACTAATTGCAGTTAGTCAGACGGCTGCACCACGTGTGAGGAAAGTCCGAGCATCACAGGGCAGAGTGGCAGAGAAATCCTGCCGGAGGCAACTTTAGGGAAAGTGCAACAGAAAAGTACCGCGAGCAATCGTAAGGGTAAAAAGGTGAGGTAAGAGCTCACCAGCAGTTCGGCGGCGAAATTGGC
>JAZSKG010000118.1:0-1938 GCA_045534735.1 Candidatus Stercoripulliclostridium sp. | reverse complement strand
GCTGTAGTAAACTACTGCGCCCTGAAGGGGTTTTGGTTTTAACGTAGTATAGCGCTAAAATAACGCGTTTTACGACCAACGGTATCCACCATTCCTCTTCATCTCCCTCTTGCGTTTTTGCTCTTCAATGTATTTCTTATCGTTACGATACTGCATCTTAGATGCTATTAGAAGAAGGAGAGCAAAAATTACAACGACACCAACACCTATGAGGAATACGGTTATATCATAGGAATCTTCAAAAATCATAACGGTACCAAGAGATGGTGCTTTAAACGATAGTTCGCCGTTTAGATATTCGTATTTGGTGATTTGGGTAACTACACCATTAGGGTCAATTATAACTATAACGTACTTCTGATCGGTATCTAAGGTTACGTTATGGAATACAACGTCAACTTTTTCGGATACTTGGTAACCACGCACGTAAGAAAGATCGTAGATATGCTTTGCTTTTGAAGTAAAGTTAAGCATACGATATTTACGAGCCGTTTCTATAAATCCTTTACCCTCTTCGCTCTTGGGAGAAACTTCTATACCCGTGTACTCGGTAAATGGAGCAAACACACCACTTACTTCAAAGTTGGTAGAAAGACCTTCTACGTTGCCAAGAGCCCCTACGTCGTTTATGGTTAGGTTGCCGGGTTTATATTCAAAATCATAGTTTTTGGCAACGGCGCCGGTTGCATTAACACGGTGTACGCCTATTGCAGTTGCCGTAGTCGTAATGGTAGGCTTCTTTTCCAGTACGCTTTCGTCCTCATTATTTACAAAGCCGTAGATAGTATAGGTAAACTCCGGGGTACCACCTACTACTATACTAGTATTGTTTACGGTTAAAGTAAGGGTGCGTTTTTTAATTATCAGATTTAGATTGCCCTCGGTTTCCCCTATGGAATAGTTGGGGTTAGAGGTTGCAAAAACCATGTCGTAATTATCTGCATTAACGGGTAGTACGCCGGGCTCTAATACTTCTTCGTTACCTCTATAAGTGGTAATTATGTCGCAATCGTCACCTTCACAAATACCTAAAGGAGAAACGTTACGAGTGTAACCCATTCCGGTATAGGAATATTCTACGCCACCACCAACTGCTATCTTAAGAGGTTTTGGATCAATAACAAAGGTACATTCCAATTCAACTAAAGGATCGGTATCGTTTATGGATACCTTTGCAGTATAGTTACCGGCATCCTTAACTTCACTAACCAAATTGCCGTTTAGATAATATGCAACGGTATAATCGCTATATGCCTCTCCGTTTTTGGTAAGAATAATGGGCTCGTTAACAACCTTACCGTTATAAACTCGGCTATATTCACTAGGTTCAAGGAGATATTCTCCACTAGCCTCGCCAACGACGTTACTACCGAATGGTAAGCAAACAAGCAAAAGCGCGGTAACAAATATTACCGCTATTATTGGTATTAAAATTTTTCCGTTTCGTACCATACTCATATATAATAGAATAACACACAAATTGCCCTTTTTCAAGGGGGTTCAGGGTATTTTTACGCTACTCTAATGGTTTTTATAGTCAATATAGGATAAGGGAAGGTTTGGAAATACATATCAAGGAAGCCGTAGTTAGAGTCTGCTAAAGCAAGAAGATTGGTCCTAGACTCCTCTTCATCAACTATCGTACCAAAGCCTGCATATTCGCCGTCCCAACTGGAATAGTCACCAACGCAAAGGAAGAATTGACTGGTAGCAGAATCGGGAACGCTGGTGCGAGCCATAGATATAGTACCAAAAACGTGCTTAATATCGTTTTGAGCCCAACCATTGGAAGCAAATTCGCCGTAGATAGAATCAACCTCCGGTGCCTCCACAATAGCCCTATCTTCAATCTTATATCCAACACCTTGCACAAACCCACCGGGCACGATTCTGTGGAAGATTACTCCATCGTAATAACCACTATTGGCAAGATTTACA
>JAZSKG010000150.1:0-5212 GCA_045534735.1 Candidatus Stercoripulliclostridium sp. | reverse complement strand
AGAGATAATTACTATGATTACGAAACAAAGGTCACGTTGGTAATCGGAAAGGGTGAATACGAAAACGTGCAAGACCTTGCTATTGACGTAAAGTACGTTAGCACGCTAACCGTCCTTTACGTAATACAAAACTACAAGAACGTATTAGGGGCTTATGCTTTTGATTCAAGCGTAGTCAGAGCAACGCCTTTGAGCGAGTTAACCACCTATACTTTCCCTGCTCGTTACAATGCCGCCCCCACTAATTATAGCGATTATGAAGACTGTAATATTGTGATTACGGTCATAAAGGGAGATGTTTCCACAAAATATAATACTAATAATACTATTAACGTAGGCGGTTATATTGAAGGAAGAGAACTTGGAGAGATAGTGTTAAAAAGTAATTGGCGTTGGGAAGATCCTAGCATAGTACCGCCCGCAGGAACGAATAATTATTATGTTATTTATAATCCAAATCCTGAATACTACAACGACTATCGGTTGGAGATAAAAGTTATTGTAGAAAAGGGGATGGTTAGTGGTATTACGCACCCCAATTTGAGCGGTATCTATTCTCCCACGAAAACTCTTGCCGATTATACGCTTAACGCAGGTTGGAGATGGGTAAATCCAAGCGAAACTCCCGTGGTTAACAAAGAGAAGTATTCCGCCGTTTTGGATATGGGTTCAAACTATAACTTATATTATATGGCGATAACCCTTATTCTAGATAAGGCCACGATAGATATGAGTGGTATTACCTTTGAGGACAAGAGGGTGACCTATAACGGAGAGGCACACAGTATAGAATACAGTGGAAATCTTCCTGTTGGTGTTGCGTTTAGTGGTTATTTACCCACTTCACCAATGATAGAGGTTGGCATCTACAAATGCGAGGCATATTTTACTTTAACGGATACCATAAACTATAACGCAATTAATGGCAAGTTAGAGGCAACTTTAAAGATAGATAAAGCAACCTATGATATGAGTGGAGTAACGGTAGAAAGCAAAGAAGTAATCTATGACGGCAATCCTCACTCGCTTGCAATCAAGGGTGAACTACCTAGTGGCGTAACTTCTATATATCATAATAATGGTAAGACCGGGGCGGGTAGATACTTGGTAGAAGTTCAATTTGTTCAGAGCGACACCAAAAACTATAACTTAATACCACCAATGCAAGGTGTACTTGTAATAAATAAGGCAATGCCTATCATTGGTGCTAACGAGGTTTATCATTTCGCCTACAATGGTAACGCTCATATACCTAACGTTAACGTAAATAACAGTGAGCAAACTATTGCTTACGAGAGCGAGACCGACCTAAAGAAAATAGGCGAGCATATTATAAAATACTATGTAAACGAAAGCCCCAACTATTTGTATGCGGAAAAGAAGGTTAAAATAGTAATCAATCCTACCGATATTTCTTGCGGTAATGTATATAGCGGTGAGTTAACTGCGCTAATAGGTAAGGTTACAAACACAAATGAAGGTATTGGCACGGGATTAGCGCTCACAATGAACATCTCTAAAGCAACACGAGAGGAACTCTACGTCAATATATTACTTGGCGGAAAGAGTGTAGCGGGCGATTATACCGTTAATATTCTACTACCCGAGGGTACTAGCGGAACACAGCAAGTGTACTTAAAGATAGACGGCGAGTATCGTTTACTAGAAAGCAGAATGGGTGGCAACTATCTAATATTCCAAACCCCGGTCCTAGGAGAGTTTAAGATTGTTACAGATGGAGAATGGCCCATTGGCGACAACACTCTTGAGTGGTGGGCGTGGTTGCTTATATCCATTGCGATAGCCGTTGTTATAAGCGGTGTAGCAGTAGTAATTGTGCTATATAAACAAGGCAAACTACCCATTGATAAAATTAAAAAACTATTTAGTAAAAAAGTAAAGGTTGGCAACGTTGAAAGCCAAAATGCTGAAATGCCAAAAGAGGATGAGAGCAATGAAGAATAGAACGCTAATAATAAGTATAATTATAGTATGCGTAACCGTAACGCTAGCATTAGCGGTAACTACCTATGCCATTTGGAGGGAACAAGCAACCGACTACTCGGAAGTTCAAGTTCCTACGGATGACTTTAATCCTTCGGCAAAATATATCATCTACCAAGGTCTTGATGAAAATGGTGCATTTACCGATTCTCCCACGCCTTATTCATACGCAGTAGTAGGTTACTCCGGACTCGTTTCGGAATTAATAATTCCAGCCACATACAACGGACTATCGGTTACGAGAATATCTTGTTCGGCTATCCAAATGGACACCAATCTTGCAGGGAACAATATTATCACCAGTGTAGTTATACCGGAAAGCGTAACAAAAATAGACCAAGGTGTTTTTACAAATGCAGTAAGATTAAAAACGGTTACTATATTGGGAGAGGGTAATATTACGATAGAATCTCTTGCTTTTGCAGGATGTGTAGAACTTGCAGAATTTACTTGCACAAAAGAAATAACCGGCGATAGCGCCAGTTATTTACTGAATACTCCTTTGGGTGGTTAATAGTTTATTTGGTTGAGGGTTCTGCCTTTATACCGAACTCACAATACAAATCGTTGGAAACAAGCATAGGATCACAAAGTTCATCGGGAAGGGCAAGCCACATTGTTATGGTTAACGTTATTTTTGCACTTCCGTCAATAGTGAAGGGTGTTCCGGGGGTAACTTTAATAGGGGATTCCGGGTCTTCCAAATCCGTGTAGTCAACCAAAGCGGAAATATCAAAGACGATTTCTCTATTGGTGTTTATGTTATACTTGGTCTCGGAGTCACCTTGCTTTACGAAAGCTTGTGCTGTTAAAAGAAATTTATAAGATTGAATATTTTCGTTGGTAGGGTCTTCGTAGAAGGTTATAACCTCGGTGTGGGTGTATTCTTGAGCTTCCTTATCAATCCAACTGGGGTTTTCATCGCTTTCATTATATAAGTGTTTGACGTCAAAATATTTATTATCACGAATAGCGTTCTCTTTTGCGATTGCGGGTGCTAGAGTTCCTACAGCAACCTCGGGATTTTCGTCAAAACCTACTATCAAGAAACCATCGGCAGGGATTGTCATACCTTGATCAGCGCTTAACCTTGATTGATACCATGAAAAAGTTACCGTACCGATAGCGAGTACGAGTGATGCGGTGAGCAAACAGGTTATGATGATAAGGGTGTTTTTTTGTTTCATGTTTACGCTGTTCTTATGTATTAGTCTATATTAAAGATCCCTCTTCTTTTCCAAGTGCAAACGTGGCGTAGAAGGTGGAACCCATATAGTCATAGCTAGAAAAACGGAAGGGAGTAATTTCCACATTTTCGTCGGCCGGGGGGTAATTGCTATATGATTCTTCGTCCAAGAAGATTAGTTCAATTAATATGTGAGTGGAGCAATTTTTACTATTAGATAGGGCGTTTTCCTCGACGATAAAGAAGTTTTCGTTTTGGAAATACAATTTGTTTTTATCCTCATCAACAAGAATGCCACTTTCACTGGGATAAAATACGCCTTTTCTATTAGTAATTTGATTGTTTTCACCTATTTCGACAACGCTTACTCTAAACGTAAACGCATCTAGTATATCGCTAAAGCCTTCCGTACTTTCATTTATTTCATTTCCATTAGCGAGTTTAACGCTAATGTTTTTAAGGCTACAAGTAACCGCATCATCGGTATGCTTGGATTCTTGGGTAATGAGCAATATTTTATTAGCGATATAGGGAGAGTCATCACCGCCTAATCCTGTTTGTCCGGAATAGTGGGTATTACTACTTGGAATTTCTTCAATGCCAATATTGTCTTGTGATTCGGCAGTAATGACGGCAGAGGAAGTGTTGGCAGAGTCATTTTTGGTGTACCAAGCAAGTGTCACCATCGTCAAGATTAAGACGAGGGCAACAACGGTTAAATGGATACCAAGAATAATGAGTCTCTTTTTCATATCTGTCTTTTTTTGCATGCGTATATATAATAGTATAACACTATATTGTTATTAATACAAGACCCAAAATAACGCAAAAAAAATGATAAAATAAAAGAAAAAGCCTACAATGTAGGCTTTGAGATTAAATATTACCTTAACCGTAATCTATGCCGGAAAGGAATATGAGTAGTCAAAGATATACTGGTATAACACCCAGCATATATTTTACAAAAGTCTTCTTAGGTAATTTTAGTAGGAATAGTAGGAAGGGGATAGGAATTATAATTATTGGTAAAACGGCAAGAGCAACGTCACTCAAAATTGCCAATATAATGTCGCCTATTCCACGAGTAGAAGACATATCGTAAAGGTTTTCCGGGGGTAGATTGCCGTTTATTGCTTTTAATATTATGCCGTAGAGGAGTACGGCAATAATGGGACCGGCAGAGGCTATACCGATAATGCCGAGAGAAACGTCGTTGGTTTTACTCTTTGATGCAGTTGCTGAAATACCAAGTCCAAGCGCAAGAATAAAGGTACGGACACGTCACCCGTAGTAGCACCACTACCATCAAAAGCGAGCGAAACGAACTCTTTGGGTGCGAATATAACCAGTAAGAAGGTTATAGCATAGAGTACGGCGAATACCAACTTTATATTAATGTTTTTGACAATACGAAGTAGCGCAATTGCAACGCCAACACCTATTCCCGTTGCCGTAATCCAATATAACGGCTAGGGGAAGAGAAGATAAAAATGTTTCCTTAAGCGTTTGTAGGAACTTGGATTTTATGTCACCTCGTGGGGGAGTGCTCAAATTATCCTACTTTGTAGGATACAAACTATATATAACACACAAAAGTCAATATTTTTCGTTTTTAAATAACGCGATAAGTGGTGCAATATTAAAGATGCTTGAATGCAACACGCTCACTTTTGCCAGGTTGCTAAAGCAACTTGCGAACCCATTGCGTAAACGCAACGGAAAAGAGTAGCCCACCAAACGAGCGAATCGGGGACGATTTGCACTTCTTACGGGAACGCGAAAGACTGTCTCGTGCAAAGAGTAAAGTTTTTAATTGCTATATGCTCGTAAAGGGTTATAGTTTGCTTATGAGCTTGAACGCAATTCGTTCACTTTCGCCAGGTTTGCTAACGCAAACTTGCGTACCCATTGCGTTTACGCAACGGGTACGCTTTTCCTGGAAGAAGTGCAAAAAATAACGAACACAAGCACGTGTTCGTTATTTTTGGTACTCAAGTCGGAGGCCAAGCGGTCTTAGGAAGA
>JAZSKG010000112.1:0-1680 GCA_045534735.1 Candidatus Stercoripulliclostridium sp. | reverse complement strand
GCCACTCATAACCACGAGAACGAGTTATCATTATAACCTTGGGCGAGTTTTCACTTAAATATGTTGAAATTGCATCTTCGTCAATTTCGTAATCTTTGAGGGGTATTTCATCATAATTTACGCCATAATCTTTAAGGGAGCCAATATTTTCACCGCCAATAACCTCTCTTAAAGTGTCATACGGCGCACCAGTAACACATAGTAACGTATCGCCCGGACGAAGCAAACCGAATAAAGCAATGGTTAAAGCGTGAGTGCCTGATACAATATTGGGAGATACAATCGCGCTTTCTGCACCAAATATAGTGGCAAACAAATTGCACAAGGTATCTCTGCCAACGTCGTCGTATCCATAACCGGACGTTCCTGCAAAATGTCTGTATGCAACGCGATGCTCTCTAAACGCATCAAGAACTTTTTTTTGATTATATAGTGAAATATCGTTATCTATCACCTTAAACAAAGGTTCTGCAAGTTTTTCTGCTTTTTCTATGATTTCTAGTGTTTTTCTACTCATTTTATATACCTACATTATGAAATATTGATTATTTTAGAATACTTGAGTGCTCTTTTAATAGTTCATTCACGGCAATTTCCAAGGGTCTGTCCAAATTTACAAAGTGCGCAATTTCAGGATATCTATTGTTGAACCACGTATCTTGGCGCTTGGCGTATTGACGAGTGTTTACGTCTATTTGTTCTTTAACTTCTTCTAGACATATACCACCTTCAAAGTATCCTTTCCATTCCTTATAGCCAATCGCTTGCATTGATTGGAGATTAAAACCATATCCTTTGTCTAAAAGCCCTTTAACTTCGGCCTCCAAACCATCTTCAACCATTTTGTCTATTCTTGCAGTAATTCTTTCCCTAAGAAAGGCGCGTTCTCGTTTTGTTATAAACATTTGTACGGGCTCTACGGGGTCAAACTCAGCCTTCTGACTAGATATTGGCTTTCCCGTATTTAAAGCGACAAAAAGGGCTCTAAGAACGCGTACGGTATTATTATAATGATATTTGTCTGCACTTACAGGATCAAGTTCCCTTAGTTTATTATGCATGTATTCAGCGCCATACGTAGCCAATTCTTGCTCTAAGCGTGATTTTAGTTCAGGATTATCGCTTCCACCACCATATTCCATCTTATAAAGCAAGGAATCCATATAAAGCCCTGTTCCACCAACTATTATAGGCAAACGGCCACGAGCGCGTATTTCCTTAATCTTTTTAGTTGCCAAATTCTTAAAATCCACAACCGTAAAAGGTTCATCCGGATCAACAACGTCAATAAGATGCTGTGGAACGGGCGCATCCTTTTCTTTTGCCGTACCTATATCCATTCCACGATAAATCTGCATGGAATCGGCAGAAATAAGTTCGCCATTCAATCTTTTTGCTAGTTCTATGGCTAGAGTTGACTTACCCGTAGCCGTAGCGCCACCTACAATTATCATACGCGTCTCCTAAAAAGTTTTTCAAACTCAGCACGCGTATAAACGATTGCAGTTGGTCTACCATGAGGACATTGTAGTGGCAAATTACCTTTGTTAAAGTAATCCATAACCCATTCAATTTGTTCTGCATCAAAAGATTTTCCACCTTTTATTGCAGATTTACAAGCCATTTGAGCAAGTTTATCCTTACCCATATCAAGTCGGAGGCCAAGCGGTCTTAGGAAGA
>JAZSKG010000115.1:0-2844 GCA_045534735.1 Candidatus Stercoripulliclostridium sp. | reverse complement strand
GAGGGTTAAAAGTTTGCTTTCTTCTTTGGTTAGTCCCCCTTTTATTCCCGCTTGAACCATAGCATCAGCAAAGGCATAGACGTATGCCGGGCCACTACCACTAATAGAAGTAACGGCATCAAACTTACTCTCCTCAATGACTAAAGTCTTACCACACGTATTAAGTAATTCTAAGACAAATTGTTCAGTTTCTTGCTCACAGCCGTCAAAAGTAACGGCCATTACTCCTTTTCCAATAGTACAAGGTGTATTGGGCATAATTCTAACCATACCACGGTTGCCAAAGAAAGTTTTTAGTTTTTCTATTTTTACGCCGGCCATAATGGAAAGAATTGTCTTAGCGTTAATTGATGGCGTTGCGCGTAATATGTCAGCATAAAACTGAGGCTTTACACCTAACATAACTATTTCTGCTTCATCAAAAATTTGATTTGATGATTCACCTTTAACGGCACCCATTTTCGTGAATTCATTTAGTTTGTTTTCGTCTAGGTCGTATACAATAACGTCGCTTGCATTTAAAGGCAAATTATCTATGGAGCCAAGTATTCTTTTTAGAATAGCCCCTGCCATAACACCAGCGCCTACAAAACCTAATTTATATTTCATAATTACTCCTTTTTTGGTAATAATGATTGACTTGAGAAAAATATTTGTATATAATAATTCTTGCATTAAGGGGAGTGGCTCAATGGTAGAGCAACGGTCTCCAAAACCGTCGGTTGCGTGTTCGACTCGCGTCTCCCCTGCCAAAGCACTTGTTTCAAGTGCTTTTTTATTTTATATGGGAATTATTTATTACCTTAATATTTTACACTACACGTTGTGATAAGTCAATATAAAGGTTTATAACAACAAAAAAAGACTACTCTTTGAGTAGTCTTTTTATTGGTTATCACTAAATTATTCAGCGTCGTTATCGTCTGCAAACTTAGCAAGGTCAAGGCCCTTGAAGAGGTCAGCCATGGTTGCACCGGTAGAACTGGATACGTATTCATGGGGTTCGTCGTCTTCAACCTTTTCTTTCTTAGCCTTTCTGCCTTCGCCCTTGTCTTCTGCCTTAGCAGCGCGCTTGTTGAAACGATCGGTACGGCTCTTGGTTGCTTTTTCTTCGCCTTCAACTTCTTCTTGAACTTCTTCTACAACGGGAGCCTCAATGAGTGCCTTAATAGAAAGAGTGATCTTGTTCTTTTCAAAGGAAACGATCTTTGCTTCTACTTCGTCGCCAATCTTAAGTGCTTCATTAGCATTGCTAATCCATTTGTGGCAAATTTCACTTACGTGTACTAAGCCGTCAATACCGGGTTCAATGCTAATGAATGCGCCGAAGTCCTTAATTCTTTCAACTTTGCCCTTAACAACGACGCCAACGTGATATTTTTCAGCAGCGATTTCGTAGGGTTGTTTTTGGAGTTGCTTGTAACCGAGGGAAACTTTGTCTGCTTCTCTGTCAGCCTTAAGAACTACGAATTCATACTTCTTGTTGAGTTCAAGAACGGTGCTGGGATCTTCAACTTTGGTCCAACTTAGGTCGGAGATGTGTAGTAAGCAATCTTTGTTCATGATGCTTACGAAAATGCCAAAGTATTTGTCGTCTTTCTTAGCAAAGCGCTTAACTTTACCTTCAACGATATTGTTAACTTGCATTGCATCCCAGAATGCTTCCTCTTTAGCGAGTTTTTCTTCTTCAAGAATGATACGTTGAGAAGCAACGATTCTCTTGGGGTTGGACTTTTTGCCTTCTTCTTCTGCCTTAGGAGGAAGGATGCGAAGACGTAGTTTCTTGCCAACGTACTCTTCTAGGTTCTTAACGTAGCCGATTCTGATTTGGCTAGCGGGAACGAAAATGGAGTAAGAACCGATTCTACCAAGCAAACCGCCCTTGATAGCGCTTTGGATGGTGAGGGTGAATTCTTCGCCGTCTTTGATTGCTTTAACTGCTTCGTCAGCGACCAAAATTTCGTCATACTTTTTCTTGGAAAGGTTAATAGCCTTTTGTTTAGCGTCGGTCTTGGGGATAATGATTGCTTGGAGATTATCGCCGATAGCATATTTAGACATATCGTAAGAACCGTCTAGTTCCATTTCATCAGCAGCAATAAAGCCTGCATCGTTTTTACCACTTAGGCTTACGAAAACGGTAACGCCGGTAACGTCAATGGATTGAATGGTTGCTTTAACGGTCATACCTTCGCGGTAGGACTTGGGAGCAAAGCCGTGCTTGAGGGCTTCTTCCATGGTGGTGATTTCGACCTCTTTTTTAGCGGTCTTTACTTCTACGGGTTCAGCAGTAGCAACTGCTTCGGTTTTGACTTCAACTTCGTTGACGTCAACAGTGTTGATGTTTTGTTCCATTATGTTGATAACCTCCATAACCAACTCTTTCGGAGTTGATGCGCCCGATAGTATTGTGGGCATTGTGATATTGTATTTTGCAACCGACTTTAAGTCGTTTACATTCTCTATAATGTAGGCGTTTTGAGTGTATGTTTTTGCGATTTCAAAGAGCCTATTAACGTTAGCGCTTTGCCTGTCGCCTACAACTAAAACCAAGTCTGCACTTTTAGATAGTTCATGTGCTTCTAGTTGCCTACGTATTGTAGTATAACAAATAGTATTTAAGATTACAACTATTTTCGCGCGATTCGTAAGCAAATTTTCTATTTTTTTTGCTATAAAATCGTACTTTTCCTTTGGAAAGGTTGTTTGTGCAACTACAAGATATTTTTCATATTCATAAGGGAGCAAAATTTCATCGTTTTCACCAATGATAGTGTAATTATTGCTGTATGAAACGGTGCCCTTAACTTCCCTATGATTTTTAAGTCGGATCGTAGCCATGTC
>JAZSKG010000187.1:0-9664 GCA_045534735.1 Candidatus Stercoripulliclostridium sp. | reverse complement strand
TATAGCATGCACTATATGAATTACTGCCAACCGATGGCACTATGCTTTCATCCGCCCATCTCCACTCACTCTCATTAAAAGGATAATCTGCAAGCGTTTTCATGGGCGAATACTTGTAGTTATTTGCGCGTGTGGGATAATTCATTTCTTTGGCAACTACCTTTTCAAGGTCAACCACAATAGTTAGGTGGAGTTCATTGTAGTTTTCCGCATCAAGACAATATATCGCCTCGTATTCCTTTTGATTTACAGTGGGCACCTGAGCGCTATTAAGCCAATTAAAGCCACTTTCCAACGTGTAGGCGGACAATCTCTTAATGGGGTCGTAAACACCATTAAACGGCGCGTGAGCGATTCCTTGATAAGTACCCTTACTTATTTCTACAACAAACTCGTTGCTATATACCGTCTTATTAAGCGCTCCGCTAGTAATAGTCACTTTCAAACGATAACTTCCGCTTTCCGCAACAGAGGTGAAAAGAATTTCTTTACCGTTTGCATAGTCAACCCACTCGTTAACAATACTTTTCTTTTGCCATACGTAGGCATATTCTAACCCCGTTGCCTCTTCTACCTGTGATGCACGAGTTACTCCTATGCCGTCATAATTTTTAATTACGTTTTGTATAGTAGCAAGTGCGGGAGAAGAGAGTTCTAAAACTGCTTGATAGGTGGTAGTACCGCTAACTTGCAACGGAGATTGCAAAATGGAAACACCATTATCCCAACCAACTATTTGGTATCCCTCTGGGATATTAAGTTCGTAATCTGTAGGATTAAACGTAGTTCCGTAAGCAAGAGTAAGTTCCCTAGTATCCTCCCCTACTTTTAGTGTTACAGAATACAAATTGCTTGCTTTAGCAACAATCGTTTCACCACTTTCAAAGTCGGCGATCAAGGGATTAGTTTCACTCTTATTATTCCAACCAGTAACGTAATAACCATTTGTCGGTACAAGGCCTAACTTGGCAGTATGCGGGGTAATTTCACCGCTATCACTATAAACCTTAACGTTGCCATATATCGATGAAGTAACCCTCTTGTTATCATAAACAAGAGCCGTAACGTTACTTGGCGCGCCGTTTGCAAAGAGTATATCACCACAAATGGTACCGCCGTTAAAGGTAAATTGCGAATTACCATTACCTGCAAGAACTATAGTTTTTGCGGTATTTACGCTTTGGAAAGTACCCCCGTTAACGGTAACCGTCGCATTGTTGGAAATCTTTATCGCACTACCGTTTTCCGAACTATCGGACGCAGTTGCGCTAAAAGTTCCACTATTAATTTCTGCACTACCGCCACTCAAACGAAGGACCGTTTTACCCGAACAAGTTATGCTACCCGTAGTGCTTTCCGTTATAACAAGGGAACTATTTGCGCCTATTTGCGCTATTGCCTGTCCTGCGTTACCAACAGTAGTGCTATCGTAACTAATTTGTCCGCGATTTATTATAAGATTGCCTTGGTTTAGTACGGTAGATTGCATTATTCCCGATACTGCACCATCAACCGTAAGATTTCCGCTCAAAATGGTAAGTGTTGTGCCCATACCTACTTTTATAATGCAAGACGTGGGACTACTCAACTCCGCGCCCAAAACGTCTAGCGTTCCTTCACTCAAGGTGATAAAGGTATCGTCAATAGTTCCTATAAATCGTGCACTACCACCTATAACTACCTTGTGCGAATAATCAAGCAGTACGGAATCGCTTGTTTCAAGGCTACTGAAACGAATTCTCATAATCCCATTGGGAGAGAGGTCACCATCTATTGCATCAAAAACCTCTTGCAAGGTTGCCTTTTCCACAAAAGTTTCACCATTGCCGTACAAGTATCCGTTTTCGCTGTTGCTAATGGTAATTTCACCACTATAATCAATAGCAGCAAGCGCCCTAGTAGTTTGAGGGGTGGCAAAAGATAACCCTACTATTAAAGCAAATGCGAGTATGAATATTAAGATTAGTCTATTGCTTTTGGTCATTATGCCCCCTGTTGAACGACAACATTATTTTCTTCATCCGCCACAACAATCGTTAGGTTATATGAAATATTGGTATCAGTGAATATTTTCTTATCATTCTCTTTCGTAAAGGTTCCATAGAAATGATCTTCCTGCGTACCATTTGCTAAAGATTTGGGAATATATACGTCACCTAGCAGATTGTAGTTGAGCCATCCGTAAGCGAGGATTAACGATAGTTGTCTATGGTTACTAATATCTATCACACCAATATTCGGTATAGTTCCATTGGGTAGATGCGGTATATAAATAAAGTTACGCATCATATCGCTGTTTACCATTGCTATAACTTGGCTACCGAGGTTATCGGTGCCCTCGTTTGCCGAACTATAATCATAATAGGTATATCCTGTACCTTGCGAGATTGCATCTTTTATATCCGCAGTGCCTGCATCAACGTCAATGATAAGTAAACTATTTTGTAAGAAGACGTTTTCCGTACAAGATACACTCGTGTTACCTACGATATAATCGGCATTTACAACGTTTGCCTCAATCTTGGCGTCAACAAATACGGCATTACCTTCAACCGTAGGAGTGCCTTCGCCATCTACTTCGAGAGCGCCCGCAACACCGCCAAAGTACGCGATTGCACCATTGACTATTACGTAACCGGCAACGCTATTTCCAGTAAATGTTACGTTGGTTGCATCACCTACCAATCCGCCCACATAAATGGTGTCACTAGTATTGGTTATGGTGACGTTTGCAGATACGTTGGTCTTGGTAATTGTCGAGTTATACGCAGTACCTGCGATTACACCGGCATAAACAGTGCCCGCACCACCGACCATATTAACGCGTCTTACGTTGAGGTTTTCAATAATAGCGCCACTCAAACTACCAAACAAGCCGAAGTAGTTTACACCCAAGCGGTAAATGATAAAGTCACTAATTGCGTAACCATCACCATTATAGGTACCATTGAATTCCATATTCGTTCTTGCAATGATATTGTAACCGCCTTCCGCTCTAATACCGCTAATGTTATTCTTTTGAATATACGTGGGCGCAATGCCTATTCCGTTGTTTTCACGAGTAGCGGTTAGTCCGTTAACGTCCTTTTCCATTTCAATTAGGTCTTGGAAATCATATACGCCGAATACATAGTTAGCATTGTCCTCAACCTTCAAGTAGGTTAGTTGCAACGTGGGTACGTTGAATACGTAATTATTGTTGTCGTTATTCACTTCCAGTAGATAATCACCGTTATCAGAAGTGGTTTCGTTGCCTACAATATAGGTGTATTCCTCATATCTACCACTTTGCCAATTGTTAACAATGCCGGCAAGGACGATTTCATCCTCTATTTCTTGTGCAAATCCGTTAGCGGTCAATAGGTCTCTTAATGCCTTTATTCTATTTTCACTATTGTCTTCGGCAAGACCCCATTCCATATCGGTTAGGTCGCTTTCTTCTAGTACAACAACGCCTGTTACGTCCTTGAAGGTTTGTCTGAAACTTTGTAATTGATTTTGGTACTCGACTTTCACGTCGCGGGCTTTGATTACGTAGTCGACACTATTGCCGTTTTCATCAGTCAATACGCTTAATATATTATCGATAGTACTATCAATTACGTTACCTTCTTCGTCAACAAAGTCGTAGTTGTGTACGCCGTTATCGTCAAAAATATCAAATTGTGATACGATTGCATAATTACCTGCATTGGTTGCACCGCCCAAATTGAAACTGCCACTAAAGTAGTTGGTGCTATACAATTCGTCTATGCTGCCATCTATCACCATACCTTGATCGGTATATTTAATATTGTTTAGTGTGATTATACCTATTTCTTCTACGCGGTTTACGTTTTGACCTATTTCTTTAGTGAAGGTCATACCATTATAAACATGAGAGAGTCCTGTATTGTAAGTTGCTTGTACACGGCAAGGTACAATTATCTGTTCTACCACATCTCTAGAGTATCTCAATCCTGTAATATCTTGTTCGATACAATAGTTGCTACCACTACCAGAGGGACTTAATCCACCAAACGCCAAATTAACCAACAAAGCATTTACGTTGACTTTATCCGTAGTTGCTAGGGTAATTTCGATATCCAAGCCAGCCTCGTCACCGGAAATAATATTATTTAGTGAGTAAACCACTTTGTTTTGCTTGTTTTTATAGTTGGTTTCTTGGAAGGTATAGGTTATGGTCTTAACCGCAATATTATCAACCGTAGATACGTTTGCTGTACGCGTGGTATTTTCAATGTCAAACATATTAGTACCGTCGTAAATCTTGGATAGATAACTGTTTTCATTGTCCAAGGTAATAGTAATGGGACGTTGCTTAATCTTCCAAACAAGTTCTTTATTTGCAGGTAACTTGTAGTTGGTAGAGTAACTTACTAAATATTCCTCACCTAATACAATACTATCAGAGCCTTCTGCAACACTATCTATCATTGCCGTGTACTCACCTGCATTAACCGCTTGGAAGGTACCGCTAGGTACGAGAGCCATTTCTTTACGATTACCATTAGCCCCGGGAAGTCCAAGTCCATTGGCATTTACACTGTGAGTTGTTCCATCATATACACAAGGATTATTTTCATCATACTCTACTCCTTGGGTATGTTCTGCGCATCCGTATAGCCACTTAATTTCAATTGTAAACTTATCTATTTCTACTTCAGCAACTTCATTATTGATATCGTAGTTGTTAACGTGCCACTTGCTTTCATCGTCGCTCTCATTGAAAGATGCGGTTAAGGTGTAGGTGCCGGCTAGTGCAAAATAGGTTCTTAATGCAGGTGCTACGTTTTCATCGTTTAGCAAGAAGGTTACGTTCATCGCAATAGTACGTATTTCTTCTGCCGTGCTACCTGCACGTACTAAATATGCCTTAACTTCGCTTGATTGATCTTCACCATTATATTCAAACGAAGCGGTTTCAAGGTTGGAGTATCTCCAGACAACGTCGCGAGAGAGTCGTGGGATTTCCAGTATTGCCTCTGCACTCCAATCAAGGTAATTTGGGTGATCCTTGATTCTTGCATTTACCGTATGTTTACCTGCATCAATACCATAGTTGTTTTCATAACCCCAACCAAGAGTTTTGGTACCAAGTTCGGTATTCCAGTAAGAACTTACTACATTATACTCAATGTTTGCCGTAGAGCCATCGGGAAGTTTTACTTCCACATCCTCGGTATATGCTTTATCAGCAGTATTGCTTGCGTACAAGTAATGTGCCTTTGCATCGTAACCATTTTCGACAAGGTAACCTGTTAGATAAATATTATTAATGGTTGCCTTTTCTACTCTAACAATAATGCTACTGCTCCAAGCATTATAGTTGTCGGTTTCTATTACGGAAGCAACGATTTCATAGGAAACCACTCCACCATCAACTATCTTAACGTTCTTAATACCATTGAGTCCATAGGTGCTATTGGAGTATTCGCCACCACTATACGTAATATTGATAATGGTATCGGGATCGTATTGATATCCTACTTCAACATAGTCTTTACTATAACCCGTGCCATTTGTCGCAAAATAGTAATTGGTTGCTCCGGAATAAGTCCAGGTTTCGCTACCGCTAAAGTCAATATTGGTAATATTGGCCTTCTTCATAGTAATATTCGAAGTAGTGTTACTCAACTTATAGTTGTTTGCAAGTTCTTCATTATTAAATGCCACGCTAAATGAGTAATTGCCTGCATTCTTGAATTCTTCATCACCAAAGTTTGCTACCAAGTAATTGGTATATGCGCCAACATCCTCTCCTACTAGTTGTGCGATTACGCTAATTTCTGAACTTTGATCTTTACCATTGTAAGTAAATTCTGCACCGGTAAGGCTATCCCAAACTACCGCTATGGTACGTTGATCTATTTTGCAAGTCGTTTGACTATTGGTGATAGTGTAGTTTGCTATCATATTAGCATCAGTCCACGCCTCGTTGGATGCCGTTGCAGTATATTCGCCTGCGTTACGGAATACGGCGTTAGCAACGTTTTTAGCATTTCCTGCACTATCTTTAACATAGGTCATACTTACGGTCAATTTTGCCCTATTACCCTCAATGCCTTCTGCGCCATGGTCATCGCCAAGTACGGTAACGTATGCCGATACTTCTATTGTAGCCCCCGCATAAGTATGGTTAGTTTCCGACCAAACAACACTAGCGCTATAGGGACTAATGAGAGCCTCATCAAACACAAGGTTAGACATTGTGTAGTTATTTGCATCACTACCTTCAAACAAGAATTCTATGGTGTTTGCCTCCAAAACGTTCTTGGAGTTGTAGTTAGCATAAACGGTTATGTTATCACCTTCTACTACGCCATAACCATCCTTAAAGGTTGTTATAGTGCTCGGTATGGTAAGGTTAGTGCCGTCATAGGTCTTTTTCCAGTTGATGCCATCGGCAGGAACGAGTTCTTTTGCCGTGATTTCACCAGGATCAATACTCGGTGCATAATAGTTTTGGATTAAGTATTTGTAATTTTCATTACCCTCGGTTGTTGTAAGGGTTATTGTAATAGGTTTATTGGTGCCTACTTTTTTATTTTCGTAGGTTGCACTATGGGTTAGGTAAGGTTTATCAGCGTCATATATACCGCTTACGCTAATAGTCGTGCATTCTGCCGTTCCATCGTAAACCTTGCTTATGGGGTTAGTGTAGGTAACGTCTAGTTTCTTCTTGGTTATCGTTAAGGTTGCAGTAGCACTCCATTCAACGTAGTTGGGATCATTGTTGTAGGTTGCAGTTACGGTATATACACCGGCATTACGTACACCACCAATATAAACTTCACCATCTTTAGAACAGGTGTATTCAATCCTAATTTCACCGGTAGGTACGGTAATCTTTTCCACAAGAGTGGTGCTAATGTTGACTGAATTTACAGTATTAACTAGTAGATAATAGGAATTGGTATCGTACTCTTTGCTTGTGCTTACAAGGTAAAGAGTCAAGGCATACTTATTGATTACCAACGTCTTTTCGCAATTGGATATATCATAGTTAGCATCGGCACTAACCGCGGTTACGTTGTAGGTACCTGCATCCTTGAATTCCTTTGCATTGCCCTCTTCATCAAGAACGATTACCGTCATGGCTTGAGGTGTGCCGTCAACTTGCTTGAAGGTAACCTTTATGTCACCCCTTTGATCTTTACCATTGTAGGTGAATTCTTGATCTTGCCACTCTGCTGTTGTGCTAAACTTGTTAATTACTAGCGTTGCGGTATTGGTACCCCAATCAACGTAGTTAACGTTTACATTTCCGTTAACGGTAATGGTTGCAGTAACTTCGTAAATATCGGCATTACGTGCGCCACCAAATGCTCCACTACCATTGTTGGTGGAGGTATAAGTATAGGTTACTTGTGCAGTATCGCCAGGCAATAGATTTATAGAGGTTACATTTTCACTGTTGTATTCGTTAGTAGTAGATACCGATGTGTAATGCAAGTTACCATCATAAGTGAGGGTTGTACCTACAAAGTAATAATCTATGATAGCCTTGTTAATGGTCAAGGTCGCCTCTTTAGTTAAAGTTGCATTGTTATAGTTCTCGTTTGATAGCGTTACAACTACTGTATAGATGCCAGCATCTTTCTTGGTTGTTCCCTCAACGCCATTAAAGGTATAGGTTACTTTCGCAGTATCACCCACGTGGGAGTACTTATTCGCCGGGAAGATATCAAGGGTTGTTATCGGCGTGCTGGTAATAATACTTCCTTCCTCGGTTGATGCAAGCAAGATAGCCATTTGATTTGTATTATAGGTAGCAGTTTGGCTTACAAAGAACAAGTTCTTACCAAATTCTAGAACTTCGCCATCGATAGTTGCCATGTTTGCTTTTGCAATAACGAGTTTAGCGGAAAGTCCTCTAAATCCTTCGTAGTTGGTAGCAATTGTTCCCACTCCTTCTTGTAGGTTGACCACGAAGTCATAGGTTCCAGCATTTTTCGCTTCGACAGCGCCGTTACCCATGATGGTAACAATATTAAATTCATCGCCATTTCCTTCGTTATGGGTAACGGAAAGAATTACGTTGACCTTGTTTCCGTTAACGCGATATTGCGGATATACACCTTCTACTATAGCGGGGAAGGTAGGGGTTAAAACGTGAGATTCGCCGTCATAGGTTATGGTAGCATCATTAAGGGTAATATCCGACCAGTTAGCCTTATTGATTAATAGGTTTGCATTATATATTAGTGAAGTATAACTTGCTGTAAGTTCGGTTGCGTTTGCACCGTTGAAGGTGAAGGTTGCACATACCTTATAAGCGACAACGTTATCACCCTCAACCTTAACGTTGGTAGCACTAGGTATAATAACGGTGTTACCATCAAGAGTATAAGTAATGGTTAATTCTTCACCATATTGAGTATAATACTTACCTTCTTTGTAACTGTCTTGAGTGGTGGTCAAGGTTAGCGTATGCTCTGCACCATTGTAGGTTTCCGCCTTATCACTCAAAGAGAATCCACTTAATGCCGTTGGGTTAATCTTAAGCATGCAATTGAGGCTAGCATCATCGTCGTAGTTGTTTTTATCACCACTTTCTTGTATGCTTGCTTTAATATAGTAGGTGCCTGCGTACTTAACGCCAGTAAATTCGTTAACGTATTCTTCGTTTTCTCCAACGGTGTTATACTTGTAAGTAACGATACCGAGGTCCCCGCTCTTTAGTTCAACTTCATATACAAGTTCGGTAATTCCTACGTCTGCACTTGTGCTTACACCAACATAACGCATTTCATTGTTATATTCTACTTCGTAACCCTTCAAGTATAGCCAGTCGATTTTCACTTTCTTCATAGTGTAAATTGCAGTGGCATTTTCTATTACGTAGTTATGATTGTCACAAGTTATAGTTAAGTCATATCCACCAGCGTTAAAGAATCTGGTTTCATCCTTGTTGTTGCTGTCTTTACCTACTAATTCTATGGTAAGAACAACCTTGTCTTTATCGTCATCATAAACTTTCTTGTCGTCATCAGCAGTTGCACCATAATTAATCGTAGGAGTGATTTTCTCACTTTGATCAGTGCCATCATAGGTAAAGTCATCGGATGCGTAAACAATTTCTATATTCTTAGCCTTAATAACAACGTTTGTAGAAAGAGCAACTGTGTTATAGTTGTTGCCCGCACTTGCAGTTGCACTAATAAGATAATTGCCAGCGTTTGTAGCACCATTAGTATTGTTTTCGCCACCAGCATAGGTTACTGTTACAGCGTGTCCATATTGAGTAAGATTTTCACCCTTTATGCTAATAAACTCTGCAGTTACTTGATGTGTTTTTGCATTATAGACGTATTCTCCGCCGCCACTAATGGTCGCAGTGATAAACTCGATATCGGCAGGAGTAATGGTGATTGTTCCTTCTAGTTCTAGTTCGTTATAGTTGTCACCCGCATTCAAAGTTGCCTTTACAATGTATGTGCCTACATCTGCAACCTTATCGTTAACAATCTCTAAGCCCGTTGCCTTGTTGGTGGTAACCATGGTTACGCTAATAATTGCCTCGCCATATTGAGTGGTATTGTCACTCAAGGTTAGACTATGCTCGGTAGCATCGTAAACAACCTCAAGGCTATTCATCGTAATGCCCGTAATAGTTGCAGGCTTGATTTCCCAAGTCGGAGGCCAAGCGGTCTTAGGAAGA
>JAZSKG010000024.1:0-4508 GCA_045534735.1 Candidatus Stercoripulliclostridium sp. | reverse complement strand
TATTGTTTTCTTTACCAGCAAAACCAATCCCTTTTAAGCAAGCAAAAAACCTATATCTTACATAAAGTGATTTTTTAATTTTATAATTTTTAATTAATACTATTTTCTTTTCCTTTCCTCTTTTGCTTATAAAAATAAGATTTAAATTTTCCTTTATTGAATATTGATTACCAAAAGGCAAACTCAAAGCGATTTGTTTATTCTCATTAAATGAGGCTAGCGCTAATGTTGTCACAAATAAAATATAGATGAACTTTCTTTGCGATATCCATCCTTTCATATCAAAAGTGACATTTGGGTAAAAGTCTTTTATAGTCCATACACCAGCATCCTCTTCCACAATAATGATGTCTTGAGAATATTGTTTGTATATTTTTTTGTCAAACTGATAAATCTTTTGAAAGCCATTATTAGGATATCCAACATAACCAAAAGTAACCAATTCTAAAATAGCAACACTAACGCCACAAGAAACAAACAATCCGAATGTTACTTGATTTAATAAACCAATATTTAAAATATAGAAGGAAACAAAATGTGTTATAATTGAACTCGCTAAAAGAATTAACAATACTTTTTTAAAATAAAATAGCAACTTCAATACTATCCTCATTTGTTTCCTCATTATAGGTTATTGTACATAGGCCATATGCTGTATAGTTATATTTTACTACGAGATTGCCCGTGCTGTCAATACTACGTAAAACTAGCCGAGGAATTATCCTCGGCTAGTTCTTACTATTTAGAATATAGTTTTTTGCTTTCAATAATCATCAAACTCGTTTGTTTTGTTATGGCATTATTGTTATAAAATATTATGTTCTAACATCAACCACAACACTTAGATTGTTGCCAAATATTTTAATAATCTCTGCAATAACTTTTTGGCCTTGCTTGGTTTCGGCATACAGCAAGCAATTACCTTTTAAAACACAATATTTTGACCTACCAAAATCATTGGTTATCCAAGTATGCTCGTAATCTCTTGTCATAGACAATGAAACATCATCTACTTTTTTGTTAGCAAATACACAAAACTTTCTTTTGGCATCTTCATTCCTGACAAACACATATGCCTTTATTTCAGCTTTCTTATTATTTATCTCGCAAAGATATTCTCTTTTTTCAATGACATCGTAATCCCCATCTTTTCCATTTATTTGCCGTGAAATTGATGTAAGCTCTGGGATGCTATCAAGTTCATTTATATCGGAAAAAATTGTTATAGGCACATCTTCAACTTCTTTAATCGTAGAAAAGAAGAAAACTATCATCAACAAAAACAATATCATATATACACCAATACTAATGACTAACAAAACAACTTTTCTTTTTTGCATGATATCTCCTTAATAAACAGACACACCGCTTCCTGTTGGATAATAGGCTCCTGTACTAATCCCAACAAAAACTAGAGCAAGAACAATTGGTCTAAAATATATAGCACTATAACTTTCTGCTGTTTTATTTTTAAAATCCGTACCTGAACCAATTTTTATTCCACTTTCTAGAGCTCCTAATGATAATTCAACAGACGTTCCTCCAAAATCAATAGAAAAATTAAAACCAACATTTAAACTTAAACTGAATTCTATGCCACCATTACCTTTGTTAATGCTTACTCCTGTTCTGAGTTCCGACAAATATCCAGGATTCTTGGTTCCTTGACTGAAGAAAGTAATAGGCTTATTAAAATCTCCTTTATTTATAGTACCAGCTAGTTCGGCACCTATCACCACGCGCCCAAGTATTGAATTATGTTGCCAACCATCCATGCTTTCTACCATGGTATTTGCAAAGCCAATATTATCGTAGACCCATTTGCCAAATGCCTTTAAACCAGTAATTGCTTTCTTAATTCGCTTGAATCCAGAAAATACTGGAAAATTGCCATTTGAGTCAATGTTGTTCACCGGATCATTGCCACAGTAGGCGAACAGGTTCATGCCGTTTAGTGATTCGGGCTGTAAGAAACTCGGGCTATCGGGAGTGAGCCATCTACACCATTCGGGTACGTAATAACGACTATTGCAGTAGTACATTCCGCTCTCTTGGTCGTAGTAATAACCCTTGTAACGGAATGGGTTAATTTGTGCTATGCCTACGCTATTGTAGGTTATTGTACATAGGCCATATGCTGTATAGTCGTATTTTACTACAAGGTCGCCCGTGCTGTCAATAATGGCAATAATATTTTGGAGGCTATCTCGCAAATAGAAATACTTATGGATACCATTTTTTATGAATCCGTACAACTGACCATTCTCGTCGTACAAGAAGTCTAGTTGATATCCTCCTGCTACTTCACTAACCAGTTTATTACCATCGTATACGTAAATAGTGGAACCTGCCTCTTCCGAATACGATTTTTTAATGCGTTGACCTTGGTCGTTGTATTCGTACGTGTATTCGCCGTTAGGCGTGGTATATGCTACAAGCCTTTTGCCCTCGTAAGAATAATAACAACCATCAAAAGACGTGGGAATCAAAGGATTGATTTCCGAATATTCTATTGGTTCTCCACCTACTTCCACAAGTTTATCCTTAATAACGGAGTCGTAAACAAAAACACTACTTCCCATTTGAGTAATATTACCATTGCCGTCGTAAGCAAAAGTCGTGTTATCATCTCTAATTAGGAATCCCCTATTATCATAGGCATAGGTATGTGAACCAATAGTACCATCAGTAATTGCCGTCACGTTACCTAGACTATCATAGGTGTAGGTTCTGTTAAAGCCGTTATTAGAGCCGTTATGATATACTTCAAAACTATCCCTAGAAACTCTTTCTGAAGTATAGGAACTATTGCCCGGACGATTGGAGTAGCCAACGTATCTTTCCAATATTTTGTTATCTCCCACAAGTAGACAAGACTGCTTAAGTCTACCAAAATCATCAAACTCGTTTGTCTTGGTTACGGCACTATTCATTACTTCAACTGCTTTATTAATAGAATCCAAGGTATTGTAGGCATTATTTGCCACAAGCATCTCTAATTGTCCGTTGAAAGGATAACACTTGGTTTGCTTGCCCGTGCAACGTTGTATTACTTCTGCATCATATCTTCTACCAATAGAAAACTTTAGATTGGTATAACCTATGGGTACTTCAAACTCTTGTACTTGTCCATCTAAGTATATACGCACTAGGCCACTTACAAGTTCATTCTCCGAGTCTCCCGATATAACCTTTTTAAAGGACATACCAACCGTATGCCAAACGTTATTGCTAAACTGAAGAGTTGTCATATACTCGTATTGGTCACAATCCAATCTCAACTTGTTACTACCATCCCTACGTAAACTTATTGTTATGCCATTTTCATCTTTGCCCTCAAGCAAATATTGGAATGGTGCGCTTGCTTCAGTATATGCACGCATTAGTATAGTACCGGAGTTGCTTTGACCAAATGAATAGACTAGTTTTGAACCATCTGCGACGTAGGCATATCTCTTGGATATTCTATTAAAATTGAATGCTTTATCTTTGTCCGATACCACACCGGTTCTCTTAGTGTATTCTACGGGGCGCACTCCTTTTAGCGAAATCAAGTGGTTGTTTAACGGAAAAACTTCAAAGTCGTTAGAGGTTGTCGCACTTAGTGCAATCGCAACTGTTTCACTAACGTCAACGGT
Organism: Candidatus Stercoripulliclostridium sp.; assembly: GCA_045534735.1. Classification (GTDB taxonomy): domain Bacteria; phylum Bacillota; class Clostridia; order Christensenellales; family DTU072; genus Stercoripulliclostridium_A. Next base: position 870 of record JAZSKG010000024.1, on the reverse strand, counting down.
CTTTTCATAGTCATCCAAATATCTACTGTCTTCCACGTAGTCTTTTGACGCAACGTAATAACTATTTATGCTATCTATGCTATTATTAAACCCGGGGGCTATTGCAAGACAAGTCAATTGTCCATTAAAAGCGTTTATAACAGAGCCATCATGTCTACGACCAATATAGTACAACGAACTAGCAGAAATATCTATATCTAAGGTGTCCCTGTTGTTCGTGTAAAAACTGGTTTCTCCGTTTATAGTAATACTTACCTCACTCTCCGGAATTGCACCTTCGTCTTTGCGATTATAAAAATTCAAAGCAAAAAAGTTCCATTTGTCCTTAAGCACGCGACTACTGCCACTTGAAACTAGCGTTCTTACCGATTTTCCTATTTCTTTAACGTCAACTCGTACATATCCACCTTCTAAGTATGCTGTAATGTAATTGTCTGCTCCACCTTTTAAACTAAATAAATATTGGGTACTATCTACGTCACTTGGTCTAAACCAAAACATTACGCACCCACTATTGTGAATGCCAATTTCCATGTACGGCATAATATATTTTAATAGTTTTGTGGTATCTAAGTTTACGTATGGCAATAATCCATCTTTACCAAAGTCTACCTCGCTTTCTAAAGGTACAAGTTCCGTATTTCCCAACTTTAGATTAGCAGTACCATCAAATAAGCCAAAGAATTCATTAGAACCAAATCTTTCTTTCATTATTTCCGGATGCTCACCCTGACTTCGGGAGGCATTAGAGTAAGACTCGTGCAGATGCTTGCTTTGCACCTTACGCAATAAGGAATTTACGTTGCCAAGATTATCATAAAAATATTCAATACTAGAATTTGCATTTTGCGTATTCTTAGTAATTTTACC
>JAZSKG010000190.1:0-1535 GCA_045534735.1 Candidatus Stercoripulliclostridium sp. | reverse complement strand
ATTCTGCATTTTGCATTTTGCATTCAAAAATCTTCCTTTTACTTGATTTAATTATATAAATCAAGTATCATATACCCATGCAAATTAAACTCGGCGATCACTTTAATTATAAAAGACTTTTAAGATTTACGGCGCCAAGTATCGTTATGATGCTTTTCACCTCTATCTATGGTGTCATAGATGGCTTTTTTGTCTCTAATTTCGCCGGAAAAACGGCTTTTACTGCCGTAAATTTCATATTCCCACTTATTATGCTACTTTCAACTATCGGCTTTATGTTCGGCGCAGGTGGTTCTGCACTCATATCTAAGACTATGGGCGAAGGGGATAATAAGAGGGCGAATAGTCAGTTTAGTTTGCTGGTTATCGTTGTTTTCGTATTAAGCACCATTTTAACCATATTGGGCTTTATATTCCTTAGGGATATAAGTTATCTTTTGGGTGCAAGAGGTCAACTTTTGGAAGATACCGTCACGTATGGCAGAATAATAATGTTTTCTCTTCCTGCATTTAGTCTCCAAAATGCCTTCCAATCCTATTTTGTTACGGCAGAAAAGCCGACCTTAGGGCTACTGGTGACCGTGGGCGCAGGGGTAACCAATATTGTTTTTGACGGAATACTTGTTGGAGTAGTCAATATGGGACTTGTGGGCGCAGGGATTGCAACTGCCCTCAGCCAATGCATTGGTGGCATACTACCAATAGTATATTTCATACTTCCCAACAAGAGTTTACTCCGTTTAGGCAAGCCCATATGGGACGGAAGAGGTCTACTTAAAGCAACGACGAATGGCGCAAGCGAACTTCTTAACAACGTATCCATGAACCTTGTCGGTATGCTTTATAACGTTCAACTCCTAAAGTATGCAGGAGAGGATGGAGTTGCCGCCTACGGCGTAATTATGTACGTAAGTTTCATGTTCGTTTCGGTATTCCTTGGTTACTCCATAGGAAGCGCACCAATTATAGGCTATCATTATGGGGCGAAAAACCAAGACGAACTCAAGAATATCCTAAAGAAATCGGCAGTAATAATAGGGGTTATGTCCCTTTTAATGTTCGTTCTCGGCGAGGCACTTTCGGGAGTGGTTTCGGAAATATTCGTTGGATACGACGAAACTCTTCTTGCCATCACAAAGAGGGGCTTTATAATATATTCCGTTGCCTATTTGGTTATGGGTTACGGCATATTTGCCTCAGGTTTCTTCACAGCCCTCAGCGACGGACTAACCAGTGGCTTAATTTCCCTTCTTCGCACCCTCGTTTTCCAAGTGCTTTGCATCTATCTTCTACCCCTAGTTATCGGTGTAGATGGCATCTGGATTTCCGTCTTTATAGCAGAGGGGCTTGCGCTTATAGTTTCAATAATGTTATTGGTTGTTAAACGAAAGAGGTATGGATATATGTAGATCGCGTTACTTTAGCGACCTACTTCACAAAATGCAATCCCTCCATCAGGTCACGTACTTCGGGTACGCTCCCATCGGAGGGATTTTTTTTGCTAGTATCTCATCCAAATAAACGCGTTTTACCTA
>JAZSKG010000205.1:0-3639 GCA_045534735.1 Candidatus Stercoripulliclostridium sp. | reverse complement strand
AGTGCACTTGCCCTATCAAGCACAACTTTTTTAGGAGCAATGCTTTCATTTTCTACGTTCGTAACTTCCGAAGCCTTTTGATATGGTAAAGGATTCGGATCAGACATCTCAAATTGAGCAGGAGCAACGTACTGAGTATTTGAATTAAATGGAACAACGGGTCTTTCGTTCTCAATGGTATTGTTTTGTGCCCCATATCTCACGTTATACTCTTCTTCAGGCGATAATTGTCTAAGACTTTGTTCTATAGTACGCTTACGTTCTTGATCATATTTGAAATCACTTAAGCCACGTCCTGTTCCTAAAGTGTTTAAAGTGGTATATTTATTGGGTTCTATTTTCCTAATAGAAGGCTCGTATTCATTTTGAACGTTACCATCGCCAAATAGTATACTTGCGCTCCTATCGGCTTTACTGCGATATACATCTTGATCACTTGTTAATGAAGAAAACAACTCACCAGTATATCCGCTTACGTTTACAACAGAATCGTAACCGGTTTCTTTTTCTTCAAAAACGTTAGTTTCGGGCATTTCTCTTTCAACGTAATCGCCTTCAGCATTTTTGAACATTTTATTAACTCTTGGCGATTTTATTTCACTTTGCTTAGAGCGAGTTTCGGGAGTTTTCTTTCCTTTTAAATCCAAAAGTAATGGATATATAGCAACAAGACCTAAAATGGCAGTTATAACAAAAGTAACGGCAAATGAGATTGCGTAACTACCCGTACAAATTAATCTAAAAAGTCCTGCTAAAACGTCAACGACAATACCACCAACGGTATTATATTCAAACGTATTAAGAAGGAATGAAGAACCTTCCATTATCTCTTTTGAAAGGCCAATATGTAAAGTTACCACAACCATTACAAAAAGAGCAACGTAAACTATTCCCCTCTGGAGCGATACGTTAGGCTTTTTGCCCAATAATATCATAATCGCCGATACCAAAAGAGCGGGTAAGTATGCATATATGGCATAACCAAAGACACCATAAACAACGTTCCTAAGCACTTCTATGCATAGAAATAGTACCAAAAGTGCTATCATTCCAATAATTGAATATGCTATTCTTTTTTTGGTTATAGAAACCTTTGAGTTCACCTTTTTATTCATAACTTTCTCCTTTGATTATAGCGAACACGTCAACGTCATTTTCCGGTCCAACGTAAGAAGCCGATACTTTTTCATAGTTGAATATATATTTGATAGCCTCGTTCACGTCGTCTAATGTTAGTTTACTAATTGCATCCAACCTTGCGTTTACGTCAAACATTTCTCCTATCATTATCATGTTGCGACCATTGGCTCTCATAAGAGATGAGGCACTTTCCGAACCTAAAACCAAATTTGTTTTAAGTTGAGTTACACCTTTATTAAACTCTTCTTTTGTTATGCCTTTTGCTATAAGTTTGTCTATTTCTCCCCTTATGGCCACACTAACTTGCTTAGTATTAGTTGGATTTGTGCCAACGTAAATACAAAAGGCACCATTGTGCACGTCAGCGCTCACAATTGAGTATACGTCATATGCTAATCCTTGTTTTTCTCTAACGTTTTGGAACAAACGAGAAGACATTCCCCCACCAAATATATTACTGATAAGTGAAATGACGTCTCTTTTTTCATTCATAAAGTTATAAGATGGAAAACCAAATGCAATATTGGCTTGTTCTATATCTTTAGTTTTCTTGAACAAAGCCGAATGTGTTAAACATTTACCTGGCGCTTCGTACTCCTTGGCTTCGCTGAAATTTGATGCAAAAAACTTATCTACCAATGAAATAATTTCATCAACTTCAAAGTGCCCGGAAATAGAAATAACAGTATTATTCGGCAAATAAAAATCGCTAATAAAACTCTTTATATCTTCTGATTTAAAACCTTGCACGTTCTCGCGAGAACCTAAGATAGGTCTGCCCATTGATGAATCACCATAAAAAACGCTAGCAAGACCTTCCGTACAAACATCCTCTGGATCATCTTCGTCACGGCTTATTTCTTCCAAAATAACCTTACGCTCTCTATCAATTTCCTCATCTAACAATTGAGAATTAAAGAAGATATCGGAAAGAACGTCCATACATAATTCTTTATGTTCATCAATAGAAATCGTATAATAACAAGTCATATGACGAGCCGTAAAAGCATTTATAACTGCACCAACTGATTCCATTTCATTAGCAATGTCAAAAGCCGTACGTCTTTTAGTACCCTTAAACAACATATGCTCGGTAAAATGTGCAATTCCGGAACGAGATTTATTTTCATTAGCAGCACCCACCCCTACGAATACGCCGATGGAAATACTTCTAGTATGACTCATGGGACAAAGTGCTATTTTTAAACCATTCTTAAAAGTGTATATTTGATTCATTTATATAAATAACCTCAATTAATAGTCATGCAAAATAATTGCTCTATCATAGTATATATTATTTACTAAATAATTTCAATATATTTTTATAATAAAAATGTAGAGTTTTGTTTGTTGTGATTTTTCTTTACCAACCTTTTTCAACCTTGAGTCAGTAATTTATAGACTTGTTTCCTTTATGCAGTCGCTGACCGTAGTAATCGTAAGGTGTAATTTTTGGATTTGTTCTATAATTTTAGGAAGTGATTTAAGAGTTTCAGCAGTTGGATGCATTAATACTAAATCCCCATTTTGGATATCCAAAGTTGCTCTTTTGTATATCAGTTCTGAATCTTTATCGCGCCAATCAATTGTATCTCTAGACCACATTATTACCAATTTTTCCGTTTCCTCACAGGCTCTAAACATATCCTTAGAAGTTGAACCAGAAGGTGGTGCAAAGAGTTTTGGAGTTTGTCCCAAAAGATTTTCTAGTAATCTATCCGTAAGTATAATTTCATCTAAATTCTGTTTATACCCTATCTTCTCCGCTTCTTTATGGGAATACCCGTGAGATCCTATTTCGTGTCCATGACTGGCAATTTCTTTTACTAATCCGTTATTCTTTGCAGCCCATGAACCACCCAAAAAGAAGGTGGTTTTAATATTGTACTTATTCAGTACGTTAAGGATAGGTGCTATGTACTCTGTTCCCCAATATACGTTAAACATTAATGAAACTTTTTTTTCGTTGACGTTACCTCTATAAATTGCTTTATTTTCCTGTAGACTTACCCCTACTGTATTATCAAATGCCGTAAATGCAACCATGATTAATACTACACAGATAGTTACGTTAATTATGCAATCCAATATAAAACGATTATTTTTCATAAATTTTCCTATATAATATTTAATTATATTGACAAACTTTTTCATTATGTTTATTATATTAATAATAAATTCATCGAGGTAATTATGGCAAAATTAACTATGGACAAATTAGTTGCTCTCTGCAAAAACAGAGGCTTTATTTTTAGCGGATCCGAAATATATGGTGGTCTTGCTAATACTTGGGACTATGGTCCTCTCGGCTCAGAATTAAAAAGCAATATCAAGAAAGCATGGTGGCAAAAATTCGTAACCGAAAACCCACTTAACGTTGGTGTTGATTGCGCTATTTTGATGAATCCTAAAGTATGGGAAGCAAGTGATCACATTGGTGGCTTCTCCGACCCTCTTATGGATTGAAGTCGGAGGCCAAGCGGTCTTAGGAAGACAACT
>JAZSKG010000248.1:0-3667 GCA_045534735.1 Candidatus Stercoripulliclostridium sp. | reverse complement strand
TTTAACGTATATACCTATACCTATGGCGACACGGTAGGTAATGATGATTTTATGATTGACGTATCTATAAAAGGATATGTAAATGAAAACGGTTCTATCTCTAAAGATATTTATGACGTTGATAGTTCTAAATACACTATTGAATACGTCCCAAAGACCATTTGGGAAACCTTAGATAGGGCAGAATGGGAAGAAGATTATACCGTTGTTCCTAAGGATGCCGGCGAATACGTTATCGTTGTAAGATACAACACGGATCTAGAGAATATTCTGGATATGGTAAACAATGGAATAGAAGATGCTTCTAAGATTTTAACCATAGAAAAGAAGACTATTTACGTATCTTTTGAAGAACAAAGCAAGATTTACGGAGAAGATGCTATTCGTCCCGTTCTATTGATGGGTGTTGAAGAAGGAAGATATATAGACGATATAGACGAAATCTTTGAGTATGGTGAAGATTTCTATCACGCTTCATTTAACCCAGAAGGATATACCGGCCTAACCAAAGTAAACTTTGGGGCAAATATTATTGATATATTTACCGTCATTTACCAGGACAAGAACACTGGTATTGCAATTGATCTAATGGATACTACTCCTGCAGATGATTACAATATGACTATATCAAATAAATTTGTATCTCCTAACTATGATATTAAGTACGTTGACGTAAATTATAAAGTTCTAAGACGTAACGTAACGGTTACCCCGGAATCTATTACTTATGCATATGGTGCAACTGCTCCACGTATTCCTGTTACGGTTGAGAAACACGAAGAAGGTGATACTAGCACCACGGGCCTTTATGGCGATGATATGCTAATAGGTAATTTGAGCAAATCAAGGGGTAATGACGTTGGTGAATATAGCATTGAATTTGGTTCTCTTAGCAATGCAAATAACCCCAACTACAATATAATTTTGAACGTTCGTGAGGGCGTTAAAGTAACTATTACTAGAAGAAATATTTACGTTAAAACCGATAGTACTATAAAGGTTTATGGCGAAGCATTCAAGGCTCCCAGCGTTAAATTCTTCGTTGATCCCGCTTGTACGATAGAAGAGGGCGCTTTTGCATACAACGATACTATTGAAACGTTAGGAACTCTAACGTATCCCGACACTATTAACGAACTAACTAACGTTGGTAACCACAAGTATGAGTGCATAATTACCGATGACGGAGTAGGACGCCATAACTATAACGTAATTTCCGTAAGTGGCTACGTTGAGGTTGTAAAACGTCCCGTAAGCATTATTGCTAGTGCTGTTTCTAAGGTGTATGGAGAGGTAGATCCTGTTTTAGGATATGATGCTTTACCCATAGAAAACAATATTGCATCCGGTTTAGTTAACGGAGATGCTTTGGAAGGAATGCTTTCCAGAGATGCCGGTGAAAACTACGGCGAATATACCATTAAACTTGGTAGTTTAGGCAATTCAAACTATGATTTAAGGTTTACGTCTAACAAGTTTAACATTTTAAGAAAACAACTATACGTATACATTGCTGAAGAAAACTTGAGCAAGATTTACGATGGTAAAGTTCCAAGCATTTCATCTTATACGCTATATGAAACTCTAGAAGAAGACCAAGAAGCATACACTAGTGAAACCGTAAGACAATTCATATCTTTTGAGTTCCAAGGTGAAAGCAAGAATTTTGGTTCATATAACGTAAGCGTTAGGGTAAACTCTAATAACTATTCAGTTAATTTGTTCAACGAGAGTGGTTACTCATACGAAATATTAAAGAGAAAGGTTGCTATTACTGCAAATGAATACTTTAACGTTCCCGACGGCGAGGAATATAAAGCAAGTCCATTTGCGTTCTATGCACAAATAAATCCAAGCGATCTACAACACGTTTACAATAATGATGGCAGTTATGCAACTGACGACAATAATAAGCCATTGTTTGACGATCCTTCCGTAATTCTTTCTACTTCCAGTGTAACCAATCAAGGTACTTACACGATTAGAGTAATAGAACTTGCAGATAAAAACTATGAATTAGACGTTGAAAATAGTCAACCTATCACTTTTACGGTTCTTCCTCGCAAAGTAAAGATCGTTATTAAGACAAATGCGGAAGACAACACTATTGAACGTGAGTTTAACAATCAAAGTGCATACATAAGTGCTAGTGACTACACGCTTGAAAATCTAATAACGGAAAGAGATATTCCTTACTTCAACATTGGTATTTATGCCGGAGGTAAAATCACTTCTGCATCCGACGTTCTATATAACGATGAAGACGGAAGCATACGTAGTTATGATATTGCTATTTCGGAAAACTCCGTTGATCCCAACTACGTTGTAGAACTAGCCGAAGCATACAAGTATAAAATTGTACCAAAGCCCGTTTCTATTAGAATTTATGATAAATATCTAACAAAAACTTATGATGGCTATGCTCCCAACATCACGACTGCTATGTTTGCTCCTGTTAGCGCTGTTACCGGTTTTGATACTGGTACGGTATCTTTTGAGTTCATAAGAAAAGAAAATGATGGTAGGGATAACTCTTCCGTAGGTGATTACATCATAGAAGTTTCATGTACCGATAGAAACTTTAACGTAACCACTTATCAACCAAACTATGAATATGAAATCAGTCCTGCAAACGTTTCCGTTTCCTTAACTGCACAAAGCATGGAAAAGGCTTACGATGGTTTTGATTTCGGATTTGAATCACTAGATCTAGCGTTTACTGTTTATTATGGTAATGACTTAATCGTTCATAACTTTGAATATGGCGTAGATGAAAATGATTTATATCAAAAATTTGTAGATAAACTAGCAACCATAGAAGAAAGCATAAAAGAACTAGACAAAGAAATATCTCTAGTTGATTTTACTGAATTAAGTTATGCAAAAGAAAAGATTAATAAAGCAATTACTAATGCTAATAATCTATTGCTAGTATTAAATTCTTCAAATAACCCAATGCAAGATGAGAATAATGAAATCATTATTCCTCTAGTAGAAACGATAGTCAGAACGCTAGAAAACGTAGTAGGGGCTATTGAGAGTAATGAAAGAGACAGAGCAATTGCATTGTATGATTCAGTTAACGGCGAGTTTATGCCACAACTAAAGAATGCATTTGACAAAGAGCAAAGTTACGTTGCTTTCATATTCAAGCCCGAAGAAGGTAAGGCTACGAGTGCAGAACGTGGAACACATACTTTTACTGCTATCTTTAATGACTTCAACCGTAACTTTACTCTATTAAATGGAAATAAAACGGTTAGAGTATTAACGCATACCCTATACGTAAACGTAAAGGATATCGTATTGACCTATGGTGAAGATTTAGGAGCAATCCCCTTTGAACTATTTGATCCACGTACGGAAGAAATAGTTAAGGAAGACAACTTCCAAATTGAAGGAAACGTTGTCGCGGAAGGTGGAATTATGGTTTCCGGAAATAGAATTAAACGTAACGTTGGATATTACAACTTAGACGTTAGTGGAATATATATTTCCGAAGGTGGCGTAGCGAGTGATAATTACAGCGTAATTGCCGGTGAAGTAGGTCAACTTATTATCAAAAAGGCAACGCTATCCATAAGAATTGATGACGTTGAGGATGCCGAGAAATTCGTTTATGGTAAGACTGTTGAAAGTTCACAATTCTCCGGTGCATATCGTTACA
>JAZSKG010000285.1:0-6833 GCA_045534735.1 Candidatus Stercoripulliclostridium sp. | reverse complement strand
TAAAACACTAAGACCCTTAGTAATTTCTATAACACCGACAACGCAACCCTCTACTAAATCATTTTCAAATCCAAGCAAACTAAAAAGTTTTGCAACTATATTAATTAGTTGCACGTCATAAAAAAATGTAACTAAGACGTTTAGAAATACAATACATGCACCTACTTGTAGTGTTGATAAAATAGTAGATTGAATTGCATTCGTAAAAACGTTATCCTCTTCTAAAAAATATATATGTGCGTCGTTAACGCTAGACGTCAAGCCCCTATATACTAAACCATTTAAAACGCTACTTAAAACGTGACTAATTAAAATTATTAAACCTGCACTATAATCTTTTAAGAAAAAAGTACCAATAGTTCCAAGTATAAATAAGGGACCAGAAGTAGAAGAAAACGTGATTATTTTCTTTGCTTCACTCAACGAAATTTCTCCGCTATTGTAGTATTCGGCAACCATTTTTGCTCCAATCGGATACCCGGACATCATACTTAGTATCAAAATATATCCACCAATTGATGAAGTCTTGTACATCTTAGAAATTGGCTTATCAAATGCCTTTGAAAGCAACTTACCCAGACCTAATAGCGTCAATAATTTAGTAATAATAAAAAATGGAAATAACGAAGGAAATACGTTTACAACAAATAACTTTAGACCATCTAAAGTTGCATTCATATACGTATTAGGCTTTACTAATATTAGTACTAATATAGCAATAAGTAGTACACAAAAAAATAATCTACTGTTTTTTCTCACAGTAGATTATATGAATTACGGTATTTTATATATACTATTAATTCTTTTTATCAAAAGCATTTTTTGCCATTGTAACTATTTTTAAACTCTCGGTAAGAGCAGACTCTGCATCGGTTAAAAGAGCCTGTAGATCATTGTTTACACTATCTCTTAGAAGATTTGAGTATTCTTGAGCCTGCGCCCTTATAGCAGATGCCTCTTTTTGTGCTTGTTCTATAATAGTATGATTTGCAAGCATTTCATTTGCCCGTTGTGTAGCATCATTAATAATTCCTTGAGCGCGCAAAGTTTCTTCTTGATACCTTCTATCACTATTTCTTACAATTGCCCTAGCCTCTCTCACAACGTCTGGTAGAGATGAACGAATTTTATCTACAATGGCATAAATAACGTCAGCGTCAACGGTTACACCTGAACCAAAAAGTGACTTTTTACCATTTTTAAGTTCTTCTTCTAATTGAAACAATAAATCTTCTATATCGTACATATTTATCTCCTCATTAAAGAGTTCAAAATTTCTTCGTCTACCAAACCAGTTATTTCCTCATTATTTGCTAACTTTTCCCTAACGAGGGTAGAACTAATTTCACAATCTTTTGCCGGAATCAAAATGGTTGTTATATCACCATTTTCTTTGTTCCAATTTGCCATTTCCTTTTCATAATCAAAGTCTTTTTCGTTTCGGATGCCCCTTATGATATATTGTATATCATTTTGTTTACAATAGTCAATAGCCAAACCTTCATAATATGCTACTTTGACTATTCCGCCCATTCTTCTTACAGAAGTTTCTATCAACTTAACGCGCTTCTCTACCGTCATCGTTGTTTTTTTATCCGGATTAATTAGCACTACAACGTGAACCTCGTCAAAGTTTTCTAGCGCCTTTTCCACGAGATATTTATGACCAAGCGTAAAAGGATCAAACGTGCCGGTTACAGCACAAGCTGTAGCCTCTTGGACAAGCACAATCGTTACCGAGCCATAATCACGCTCGGTAAGAGCTCTATAACCACTCGGCAAACTCAATGGCACGTCTTCACGAGATCTCTCAACGACAATAATACCATCTTCTGCAAGAATTCCTGATTCTTCTATTTTCTCAATAGCTACAACCTCTAATCCTTGCTTGTATGGAGGATCTAAGAAAATTATATCAAACTTCTCTTTACGAGCCGATAGATAATCTATCGTGCTTAAAAAATCTTTTCTTATAACGGTAACCTTTCCATTGACTTTTTTGAGGTTAGTGTTAACCGTCTCTATACTATCGTTAGAGCGATCGGCAAAAACCACAGAACTTGCGCCACGTGAAATCGCCTCTATTCCTAGAGCGCCACTTCCAGCAAAAAGATCTAGCACTTTTGCATCCTCTACGTATCCTTGCAAAAGATTAAAAATGCTTTCTTTTACCCTATCGGTTGTAGGACGAATGCTCTTGTCCTTCATAGTTATGAGTGAGCGTCCTTTAAACTTGCCTGCTATTATTCTCATAATACGTATCCTTCTTCCGTTACTATTAAATCCATTGGTACGTCATGTTCTTCAACGTCTATATTTGGTATGCCATATCTTGAAAAACATATACCTATTTTATATACTTCATTTTTTGAAAAGTATTTATCGTAATGACCTTTACCGTGCCCTAGCCTATTTTTATTATCATCATATGCAACCATAGGCACAATCGCGACATCGGGTTGAATTTCAACGGATTCTGCGTTGATTGGCTCTTTAATACCAAAATTTCCAACAATCAATTCGTCTGTCGGATAATATCTTGTAATAAGCATTTCGCCATTTCTCATAAAGGGAACGTAAACCTCTTTTTTTGACATAAAACAAAATGCTATAATATCACGAGTAAAAGGCTCCGGGTATTTAGAAATAAATATAAATACTTTTTGAGCATGTTGAAATTCTGGCACTTCTAGTAAATTATACAAAATAGCATTAGAACAACTAACGTACTGCTTCTCGTTTAAGTAAGTTACTTTTTTAATTAGTCCTCGGATTGTATTTTTGTCCATTGTACGTATAAGTCCTTTTCGCACGTCCCTTTATAGAGGTTATTATTTCATAATCAGTAAGTGCGTATTGTTTTTTTACGTTAATTAGATTATTAGAATCTATAATAATCACTTCATCTCCAACCGATGCTTCCACACTACCAACGTCTATAATGGTAGTATCCATACAAATCCTACCCACTATGCGAGTTGCGCGATTATTTAAGAAAACCTGCATTCCGGAATATTCTTGCCTAATACCATCGTAATATCCACCACTAACAATGGCAACTTTGGTATCATTATTTGTTTGGTATTTGCCATCATACCCAATGGTTTCTCCGACAAAAACAGGTTTTATTGAAAGTATTTTACTAGTTACTTTAAGTGCTCCTTTGTAGGCCTCAATACCTATTCTAACACCATCTTTTATAACTCCATGAAGAAGCCCAGTGGTCGCTGAAAGAATACGTTTAACGCCACCCAACTGCTTATAATATGGTGAAATAACTTGCTCAAACCTATTGGTTTGCTCAAAAACGCTTTTAGGTGAATAAAAATGAGTATGTATAGCGCGTGGCTTAGTCTTATGCTCGTACATTAGTTGAAATAGTAATCTTATTTCATCTTGACATTTAAAGCCAAACCTATTCATGCCCGAATCTATCTTTATTTCAAAGTTTTTGACGTTATTCTTTTCTATTTCCCTAAAAGTCTCTATACTATAAACAACAGGCGTAACGTCGTATCTTTTAATTTCTTTAACATTTTTGCACTCATAGGAAAAGATAGAGATAGGTTTTCGTATACCCAACCTTCTTAGGCTTACAGCCTCCTCTATGGTCGCTACACCATACCTATCTACTATTCTTTCACTAATCTTTGCAACACCTTCTAACCCGTGATTGTATGCATCGGCCTTAACCATAAAGGTCAATTCTTTATTTCCTATAACATCTCGTATTGAGTATAGATTTTTTTCTACAATCCCTAAATCGGTTTTTAGAAGTAATCCTATATTATCCTGCCTTTTATAGAATATTATCCTCTATTAAATTTATTCCGTTGTCGGCAAGGATTTTCATAGCGTTTTGATTGTCGTCTACCTTTAAAAGGATAACTGCATATTTTTCTCCTGCTCTAGCAAAAGAATATAGATATGCAATATTAATATGATGAGACTCCAAAACTTCTAGTACTTTACACATTTCACCGGGAGTATCTTGAACTTTAAAGCCTACTAAATCGGTAGCAGCAGTATTAAAGCCATTCGCACGAAGAACTTCTATTGCTTTAGCATTATCATTGGTAACTGCACGTAAAATACCATATTCCATGGTGTCTGCAATAGACATAACTTGGATATTGATATTTGCCTCTTTCAATACTCTTGAAAACTCAGCAACTCTACCACTTCTGTTTTCCAAAAAAACTGCAATTTGGTTCACCAACATGTTAAATACCTCCTAAATCTTTCTGTTATCTGTTACGTAAACTGCTTTGCCTTCACTTCTCTTTATGCTACCGGCAGAAACAAGATTTACTTTTGCAGAAACGCCTATTGCAGATGCTATATCTGCTGTTAGTTTTTTCTTTAATAATTCTATTTCTTGAACTTCATCAAATGCGACGGCTCTATCTAGTTCAACGTCAATTTGCATAATGTCAAGGTTATTAATTCTATCAATAGTAATGTGATAATAAGGGCTAATGCGATTATCCTTAATTAGAACTGATTCAATTTGAGATGGGAATACGTTTACACCACGAATGATCAACATATCGTCCGATCTACCGGTAATACGAGCAAGTCTTAGGCTAGTTCTACCACACTTGCAGGGTTCGTAAATTAAAGAACATAGATCACGAGTACGATAACGGATTAGAGGTATACCTTCCTTATTTAAGGTTGTGAATACAAGTTCTCCCTCTTCGCCTTCCTTAACAGGTTGTAAGGTAACGGGATCAATAATCTCGGGATAGAATAAATCGTCTTGAACGTGAGGACCACATTGATATTCACACTCGGTAGCAACGCCAGGGCCGGTTATTTCAGAAAGGCCGTAGATATCGTATGCTTTTAGACCAAGTCCTTCTTCTATCTTCTTTCTCATCTCTTCCGTCCAAGGTTCAGCACCGAAGAAACCACGTTTTAGACTCAAATCATCAGCAGTTAATCCCATTTTGCGCAGTTCGTCTGCTAAATAAACTGCATAAGAAGGAGTACAGCATAAAGTATCTGCCTTAAAGTCTTTCATCAACATGATTTGTCTATTTGTGTTACCGGAAGATGCCGGAACAACGGTAGCCCCCATATATTCACCACCGTAATGAGCACCTAGTCCACCCGTAAACAATCCATAGCCATATGCAACGTGAATAATACTTTGCTTAGTAACGCCACAAGATGCAAAACCTCTTGCACATGCTTCCGACCAGTCGTCCAAATCTCTTTGGGTTAGACCAACAACAGTAAGTTTACCAGTTGTGCCACTTGAAGCATGGATTCTTACGATATCATCCATTGGAGCGGAAAACATTCCAAACGGATAATTTGCACGTAAGTCAACTTTAGTAGTAAATGGTAATTTAACTATATCGTCTATAGAATTAATGTCTTCGGGTTTTAGTCCGATTTCATCCATTTTTGCTCTATAAGGAGCTACAGTGTTGTATACTCTTTCAACAACGGCTCTTAATCTTTTGCCTTGTAGAATTTTCTTCTCCTCTCTAGGCATGCATTCTATTTCTTTATTAAAAACGTATGACATAAATTATTCCTCTATTTAATGTTGTATCCTAATTCTAAAGCCTTTTCATTAACGGCTAATAGTTTTTGAGGTACACACTTGCGTACTGCTTCTATCGCTACGTCAAAGGGAGTACCTATAAGCGCACATAATGCACCTATCATAACTACGTTTACTGCCTTTGAATTGCCCGCTTCACAAGCAAGATCTAGACCATTAATAACAACAGTCTTTTTGCCTAGTTCAGCGAGCTTGCTAAAGATTGAATCAGGGTACTCCGCCATTCCGGTAATAACGGGCATAGGCATAATCTCTTGGTCGTTTACAAGAATAACGCCGTCCTTCTTTAAATAATATGCCCAACGCATTGCTTCAAGTTTTTCAAACGCAAGAATAAAATCTGCTTCACCCTCGGCAACTAAGGGAGCGCCTATTTCTTTACCTATTCTTACGTGAGTAACTACACTTCCACCACGTTGGCTCATACCATGAACCTCGCTCAACTTGCAATCGCTTCCGCCTAGATCTGCTATTGCTCCTAAAACACGGCTAGCTAAAA
This sequence comes from Candidatus Stercoripulliclostridium sp., assembly GCA_045534735.1. Classification (GTDB taxonomy): domain Bacteria; phylum Bacillota; class Clostridia; order Christensenellales; family DTU072; genus Stercoripulliclostridium_A. Next base: position 756 of record JAZSKG010000285.1, on the reverse strand, counting down.
GAGTTCCTTGACCACCAACGCCAACTATTAATATATTAAGCATTATTTAGAACCCTCCTCTATTGCCGAGAACTTGCATAGTTGTTTACATACACCACATGCCACGCAAAGTTCTTTGTTTATTCTAATTTTACCACCAATATTCTCTATTGCGGGGCATCCAATTTTCAAGCATGCCTTACAATTCTTACAATTATCATTTATGCTAAATGCTGGTGGATATTTCTTGGTTAATAGAACGCAAGGACGTCTTGCTATGATTACGGATACTTCCTCGCGAGCCGTTTCTTCTTTAATTACTCTCTCAACTTCCTTAAGGTCGTATGCATCTACAACAACTACGTTTTCTACGCCAATTGCCTTGAGTAATGCCTCCAAATCAAGTTTATTAGTAGGTTCACCTTTTAACGTTTTACCGGTTGCGGGATTTTGTTGATGTCCCGTCATTCCGGTAATGGAGTTATCAAGTATAATGGTTGTAGACGTTCCTTGGTTATACACTGCATTAATTACGTTAGTAATTCCACTATGTACAAACGTACTATCGCCAATAACTGCAACAAGTTTACGGGAATGGATTGATTTTGCTTTATCAAATCCGTGAGCCATACCTATACTTGCACCCATACAAACACATGCGTCAACCGCTGACAATGGTGCTTGTGCGCCTAATGTATAGCAACCTATATCTCCACTAACTACCATTCCTAATTTACGTAAGATGTAAAATACTCCACGATGAGGACATCCTGCACA
>JAZSKG010000095.1:0-4317 GCA_045534735.1 Candidatus Stercoripulliclostridium sp. | reverse complement strand
TATGCAGATATAACAATGGACCTATTCAATACTTTTCTGGGAAAATCACAGATGCGAAATTTAAAAAGTATATTGAGTGCAATTATAGTATATTAGATTATGAAAAAATAATTTTTAAAAGCGAAAAAGAGTTTGATTTTGGAGAATTACATATCAAATCAGAATGTGAAGAATATAAGCCAATAGATAGAGAAGGTATTGTAAAGAAGTTATTAGGATATTAAAGACACTATGGTTTAAAGATGTCACGTGTGCTTGTTATTATACAAGTAAAACCAATTTCAAAAGAAAAATGTTTTTGCTTTGGTACACGAATGGTTTAGGAGCGCTATCTGTCTTTATTTATCTAAAAAACCCCTTTATTTATTTGCGTTACTATGTTATACTTTAAAAAAATAGATTTGGAGCAATATGAAAGTTTTGATAATTGATGGCCATGGTGGACAAATGGGGGCTACTTTGGTAAAAGAAATATCTGCTAGATTTCCTCAGGTTACTATTATGGCGGTGGGCACTAATGCCGTTGCAACTGCTTCTATGATGAAAGCAGGGGCAAAGCAAGGAGCAACAGGAGAAAATCCGGTTGTGGTCGCGTGCCGTACGGCTGACGTTATAATAGGACCTGTTGGAATTGTGATTGCAGACTCTCTTTATGGAGAAATTACACCCAAAATGGCAATTTCGGTTGGCCAAGCAAAGGCAACGCGTATACTTTTGCCTCTAAATCGCTGTGACAACCTTATTGCAGGCATTAACGATCTTTCTATGAACGTGCTAATCGGCGACGTTATTAGTAAACTTAGCGCTCTTATTAAGTAATAGGTTGACAAATTTATCATATTAATATAGAATTATATTGTTGTTCAAGAAGGACAACGTAGGGCAGAAGCCATTTTACTAAAACATAATGATTATAACGTAAGAATGTCACTATCTCTGCAGAGATGATGGCATTTTTTTATAGGAAAAATATGAAACGTAGAAACAGAATTTTAAAATTAGTATTATCCGGCTTATTCCTCGCCCTCGCATTCGTATTACCATTTTTGACAGGTCAAATTCCGGAAATAGGCAATATGTTTTGTCCAATGCACTTACCGGTTATCCTCGCCGGTTTCATTTGTGGTTGGCCATACGGCCTCTTAATCGGCTTTATTGCGCCCATTTTACGCTCCCTTATACTTGGTATGCCACCAATGTTTCCAAAGGCAATTTGCATGGCAGTAGAACTTGCAACATATGGCTTTACGGCTGGGCTAACCTACAAGTTACTACCTAAAAAGAAAGGGTTTATATACCTCTCTCTCATAATATCCATGCTTGTAGGTAGAGCCGTATGGGGTGTCGCCATGTATTTATGCATGTTCAGTCAAGGTAACGCATTTACTTTTGCAGCATTTATTGCCAGTGCGTTTACCAATGCAATTCCGGGTATAATTCTTCAAATTGTACTTATCCCCATTATAGTGATGATATACGAAAAAACATCTAAGCGAAATAAAGAATGATAGATAGCCCATATGGGCTATCTTTTTTATAAAATAAAGAAATTTGCGTTGTAGTGCTTTCATTATTGTGTTAAAATTAAAACATGAAAGTACTAAAGAAGAAATTAATAAAATGTTTAATCATCGTACTTGCCTGCGTTCTTGTTGTGGGTGCTTCCTTGGGTATTGGAATATGGGAGTTCAGCAAGGATACCTATTATATTAACAAGGAAGATAACGTTCTTTTCCAACGCACACACATGGAATATTTGAGAAACGAGTACTATGAAAATTATCTTCCAAAGGGCGAGCAGACCTTTTGCAACTTTGATTTAGAAACTGCCATAAACAGTGGCATTAAATACAACGAGGTAGCCTTCCTTGCCACTCATAATAGTTACCAAAGGCTAGTAACCGAGCAGACTAAAAAGTATCAGATTCCATTTAACGTGCTTTCATTCGGCATTACTACTTTGACCGACTTTAACAAAAATAATTTTGAAAACGATACTTTAACAGGTCAATTTGAGCATGGAATTAGAAGCATAGAGTTGGACGTTGAGACCAGAGTTTATGGAGATAAGGTATCATTTACCACCATGCATAAGCCTATAATAGATAGCGCAACCAGTTGCTTTGACTTTGAAACGGCTCTTGAAGAAATTGTTCTTTGGTCTGATCATAACCCCGGACATTTGCCCATTTCCATTATTATTGAGGACAAGCAAGAGGTGGGTGCCGTTGATGGTTTAAAGAAGTTTAGCATAGATTATGCAGACGAGTTTGATGCACTATTAAAGGGAAAACTAGGCGACAAACTTTTAACGCCAGGGGATATGTTAAGGGAGCATTCTACCTTTAAAGATATGCGCGAAGCAGACGACTGGATGAAACTGGAGGATACTCTTGGCAAGGTGATAGTTATATTGCACGAGGGTGAACTAACCCAAAAGTACGTTGCTTTGGATGAAAGTTTACGTACGCAAGCAATGTTCCCTTCCTTGTTATATAAACAGGCAGAAAAAAGAGACTACGCTTCGTTTATAGTTGAAAACAATCCCAAAGATGCAGTTAATAGAGAGGATTTTTACGTGGAAGGCAATTTTGTGGTTAGAACGCGTGCCGACCATTATCCAAAATCTAGCGACGAAAGATATTCGTTAACGGAAGAATGTAAATCTCAAATAATAACCACCGATTATTGTCCTCGCAACTGTAGGGAAGAAGAGCATACTTATTCATTTGGTGGATATACGGTTAAACTGGTAGGGTAGATATGTTTAGGGAATTATCAAGGAAAAGTAAAGGGCTTACAAAGGAAGAATGTATCTCCATTCTCAAAGAGGAAAAACGTGGAGTGCTATCGGTTTTAGGAGATAACGGATACCCCTATGGTATGCCTATGAATCACTACTATAATGAAGATGATGGGGCTTTATATTTTCATCAAGGGTATGGCGGACATAGACTTGATGCCTTAAACAAAAGTGATAAAGTATCATTTTGCATTATTAATAAGGGCGCAAAAAACGAAAATACTTGGGCAGAAACTTTTAAAAGCGTAATAGTGTTTGGCAAAATTGAGGTCATTGACGACCTTGAAAAGATAGAAGAGGTTGCCACCAAACTTAGCAGAAAGTTTACGAATGACGAAGAATATATAAGGAAAGAAATTGACTGTTTTGCTAAAAAGACCTTACTTCTTAAGTTAAATATTGAGCATGTTTCCGGCAAGAAGATAAGAGAAGAATAGTGTTTACTAACTAAACAAAAGCAGGGAAGTGGGAAGTAGATATGAGTACACAAAAGAATATTACATTTAAAGTTTTGCTTACAGTGGGAATCATAATTGTCCTTGCAGGTTGCGCGCTGGGGGCCTACGTTGGTGGTAGAGTTTGGACCAACAAACTTCCCCTTGAGCACGACTACGATACCATTTATAGCAATGGAGACTACTCACTAGAGGTGGACGAAAATGGTATTTTTAACGTGCTTAAAATTAACGATACTCATTTCATAAACGGGGAATGTGAAAACGACAAGAAGACGCTTGAGGGCATAAAAAAGGTGCTGGATGAAAAGAAATACGACCTTATAATCATGAACGGCGATATGATAGACGGGTTTGGCTTTGATCCAACCTACAACAAAGAAAACGCTATAAACGCCTTTGCAATGCTCATTGAAAGTTATAATACCCCTTGGATTTTTATACCCGGCAACAACGACGGGGAGATGGACGGCGACGACAAAGACGTAATAGCATATATGTTAAGATATCCTCACCTGCTCGCCGGTAACGTAAGTGGTATTTATGGAGATATGCAGTTTTACGTTGACCTAACCAAAGATGGTAACGTAGTGCACACGATAGCCATTATGGACAGTGGCATGCGTAGTCCTGCAGTTACCGGAAGTTATGACCATATTAGGGAAAACCAAGTGGAAGAACTTCTTGGTAGAGTCCGTCAAAAAGGTGTAGACGTGAGCCTCTTCTTCCACATGCAAACACCTGCTTTTGAGGATGCATATCAAAATGGAGAGCATTACATAAATGTACCAAAGAGGCGCTCGGAATCATATGATAGGATACCTAAAAACGCAAAATTTGATGAACTCATAGAAGGTGAACAACTCATAAAACTAATATCCGTAGGGCACCAGCACGGCAACTCCATGTGTGCATTACTTAGTGGCCGTTACTATGAGTTAGCCTCCCCTAGTGGATATAACGCGTGGCGTCCTGAAGGGGTAGAGCCCAGCGTGACGGCAATTAGCATAGATACCGGAAAGGTAAATGCAAAGGAAATATATACGTTTGAAAAAATAT
>JAZSKG010000079.1:0-9065 GCA_045534735.1 Candidatus Stercoripulliclostridium sp. | reverse complement strand
TGCAATGGTAAGATTCTTGAGTGGTAAAAGGCTGCCACTAATAGAAGCAATGTTAACTTCAAAATAAAAATTAGAAACCCGTTTGAAACGGGTTTTCCTAAAAGGACAAAATGTTTGATTTATTAATTATTGGTGGTGGAGTAAGTGGCATGGTAGCGGGAATTACTGCGAAAAGACGTGGTAAGTCTGTTATCATTTTGGAAAAAAACGAAAAGATAGGTAAGAAGTTACTTGCCACCGGTAATGGTAAATGTAATATGGCAAATCAATTACCTCTAGACGATAAATACAATACCAACTTTGTATTACCTGTTTTGGAGCGTTATGGACTTACCGAACAAATGGACTTTTACAAGAGCATCGGTCTTCTTACAAAGGTTGTTGAAAATAGATATTATCCATATAGCGAACAAGCATCTAGCGTATTAAATGCCCTTAGAATGGAACTTGAAAGACTGGGCGTTCAGATAGTAGTAGGAGAAGGCGTGACGGCCATTAATTCAGGATATGAGGTGAATGGTTATAAGGCTAAAAACGTATTACTTGCAACAGGCTCCAATGCATCATTTGGCACACTTTCAGGCTACTTATATGAGAAGTTTGGGCACCGAGTTTCTAGGTTATTCCCGGCATTGGTTCCTTTGCTTACAGCCAATGAAAATCTAAAAGGTTTGAGAGGAGTACGCATCAAAGCAAAGGTAAAACTCTTTGTAGAAAACAAGTGGGTTGGAGAGTGTTACGACGAGGTAATATTTAAGGATAACGGAGTTTCCGGAACGGCTATTTTTAACCTTTCACAAAAATTAGCAAGGCTTGGTGACAAAAGTGCTAAACTGGTTCTGGATTTAATGCCGGAGTACAATCACGACGAGTGCAAAAAAGTCATAGAAACCTTAGGTGGCATAGAGGGCATTTTCCATAAGGAGATAGTGAATAATGTATTAAAACAAGCAGGTAAAAATCCATTAAGAGTCGTTGATGTTGTGAAAGGATACACCTTGGAAAACGTTAGATTAGGATCAGTGGATCTCGCACAAGTTATTAGTGGCGGTCTAGTCATAAGTGATTTTAATCCTCAAACTCTTGAGTCAAAACTTGCTAGTGGTTTATATGCTAGTGGGGAAGTACTTGACGTAGATGGAGAGTGTGGTGGTTTTAATATAATGTGGGCAGTAGCAAGTGGAATGGCGGTAGGAAATAATGTATAGGATAAATGGTATTAGAATGCCTATCGGTTATACGGAAGAAGATTTACGTAAGGCAATTTTAAAAAAACTAAATACGTACAAGTCCAACCTTGTTAGCATTAAGTTGCTTTCAAGGAGCATTGATGCGCGCTACAAAAATAACATACTTTACGTTTTAAACGTTGCAGTTGAACTGAGGAGTAATAAAGGGATAAGGGCAGAAGAATATAAGATGCCCCCCACCTCAATAAAAGAGTTGGGTTACAAACCCATTTCTACTAACAAAAAAGTATTTGTCGTAGGTTCTGGTCCGGCCGGGCTTTTTGCCGGGCTAACTCTAGCAGAACTAGGATTTAAGCCCATTATTATAGAACGTGGTGGCACCGTAGAAGAAAGGGTAGAAAAAATTGATTTATTACGCAATAGTGGTATTTTAGACGTTGAAACAAACGTACAATTTGGAGAAGGTGGTGCAGGTACTTTTTCAGATGGCAAACTTAATACCGGCATAAGTAAAGATTTTACTTCAGTAGTATTTGGTGAACTAATTAGTGCCGGGGCTCCCGAAGATATCGCTTATGAAAGAGCCCCTCACGTAGGTACGGATGAACTCAGGAAGGTAGTCAAAAACATGCGCGCTATACTCAAAGAAAAGGGCGCTACGTTATTGACTCATTCAAAATTAACAGATATAAAAATATCCGAAAATAAGATAACTGAAATCACTATAAATGGTACCCAAAAAGAGAAAATTGATTATCTTGTCGTGGCTATCGGTCAAAGCGCCGAAGATACTATAAGAATGTTTGCCGGTCGTGGCATGGTGCTTAGTGCTAAGCCCTTCTCACTTGGCGTAAGAGTGGAACATTCACAAAGGTTTATAGACAAAGCACAATACGGAGATAGTTATAAACTATTACCACCTGCAGATTATAAGTTAAGCACTCACGTTTCTAGTGGGCGTGGGGTATACACTTTCTGTATGTGCCCTGGAGGCGAGGTTGTTTGTTCATCTTGTGAAGAAGGTACCATAATCACAAACGGCATGTCAAACAGAGCGCGTGATACTGAGTATGCGAACTCTGCCATACTTGTTTCCGTTACGCCTCAAGATTTTGGTGGCAGTTTGTTCGGTGGCTTTGAAGCACGTAAAGAATTGGAGCGAAAAGCATTTGCTTTAGGTGGTGGAAATTACAAAGCACCTGCGCAATATTACGGAGATTTCATAAGAGGAAAGGTAACTGATAAAGTTATTCATTCCTCATATTTACCTTCAGTTAGCGGGGCTGATTTGAACTCTCTTCTTCCCCGTTACGTTACGGAGGGAATCAAGGAGGGGATGGAAGCCTTTGGAAGGAAAATAAAGGGCTTTAATGACGCCGATGCCCTTTTCATAGCACCGGAGACTCATTCTTCGTGTCCTATTCGCATGGAGCGCGATGAAAGAGGGGAAAGTAATTTAAAAGGCATATATCCTTGTGGAGAAGGGGCCGGTTATGCCGGAGGAATTACGTCTAGTGCAGTTGATGGAATTAGGCAGGCACTTAATATTTACGCTAAAGAATTGTAGGAGGTTATTAATGAAAACGCACACTCATATTAAAAGACTTACGCTGACTGCATTATTTACAGCGCTCATTTTTTTGTCAACAGCGTTTATAAAGTTTCCCGTTACACTAGGATACGTGCACGTGGGTGACGTATTTATATTGCTTTCTAGTTTTGCTTTACCACCGGTTTTTTCCATATTAAGTGCCGGTGTTGGAAGTGCGCTTGCAGATCTTCTTGCTGGATACGTTATTTATGCTCCCGTAACGTTTGTGGTTAAAGGCGTTATGGCACTTATTTTTTCTTTGTTTATTTATAAGAAAAGCAATCTTGCGAGAGTGTTATTAAGCGTTTTGTTGGGCTCAATAATGATGGTGGTTAGTTATTTTATATTTGAAGGAATTGTTTACGGCTGGGGGTTAGCACTTTCTAATATTCCCTTACAACTCATTCAACCATTGGTTACCATTATTCTTGGAACTGCTATTGTACTTTCACTTGGAAAAATTAATTTTGTGGTTCGCTTGAAGACGGAAATTGCATTAAAATCTCATTATAAGTACCCCAAAGAGGCTAAAAAAGTTGATTAAAAGGGCATTTAAGGGGCTAAATGCTTAAAAACACTTGAAAAAATCCATCTAAAAACATATAATTATATTAAGAATAAAGTTACTATGGCTTTACTCAGGAGATGGAAATGGAAAGTTATACTAAGACCAACGTTAGCAAGTTTGATGCTAAAAAGTTATTTGATGAATCTGGTGTTGGCATTGCTGAAAGTATTAAAGAAGTAGAAGCAGGCGAATTTAATACCATATTCCAAATTAAGAGTGGTGAGAATAGATATTTTATGAAATTCGGTTCTAGTCCGGAAGTAAAAGTTTTAAGTTACGAAAAGGACATTTTGAATACCGAAATCTATTTTTATGGCAAATTAGAGGGTAGTGCCGTTAGACGTCCTAACATTCTTTTTAGCGATAGCACTCGTACGAAAATAGACGTAGATTATTTTATAATGGAGGCATTAAACGCGCCTCTATTGGGATATGCTTTTCCGACTATAGAGCATAGAAAAAGATTTAGTTACCAACTTGGTGCAAACCTAGCAGAGTTGCATAAGATAAAAGGGGAAGGATTTGGTTATCCTCAGTGCGGACTAAGTGCAACTTGGGAAGAAGCCTACTCTAAAATGGTAAACAATCTTATAGCAGATGCTATGGTTTTGGACGTAAAACTAGATGCATATAGAATAAATAACGTTCTAATGCACGCAAAACCCTATCTAGCAGAAGTCAAGGAGCCCTCGTTAGTCCATTTTGACGTATGGATGGGTAATATATTTGTATCTAAGGCTCATAATTTCCAAGGAATAATAGATTGGGAAAGAGCAATGTGGGGAGATCCGGTAGGCGACTTTATATCTCTAAATCTCTTTAAAAAAATTGGAAAAAACGAGTATTTTATGAAGGGATACAATAGCGTTACTCCATTTGAAATCACGGAATCTATTAGAATTAGAGCAAACCTTTTAAGAATGTATTTAGGACTAATAATGATGGTTGAACCATGCACGAGATGGAAAAAAGGAAGTCTAATATATATCGGTAGACAAATGGTTGGAAAGCGCTTATTTAATAAAGCCATTAAGGAATTGGAAGCGCAGTTAAAGGAATAAAAAGTATGAGGCACTCAAGCGAGTGCTTTTTTTATTAGGATAAAAAAAAGTAATTTTATAAAAATTCAGTATTGACACGCGCGCGTTTATTATATATAATAAAGAGGTATAAACGCGCATATCTTTGCGTTAAAGACACAAAATAGAAGAAGGAGATTGCGAAATGGATAAAATTAGAAGAAAAATTAACATCCTACGCGTGCTACAAGTCGTATTTTACGCACTCGGCTTCCCTCTATTCGTGCACATGGTAATGCTTACTGCTAAGCCCGTACAAGAGTCTTACTTTGCAGATTCTGGTGCATATCTAGCAATCATTATTGCTGCCGTAATGTGGGTAGTCGTTATTCTTGTTCAACTACTTTTCAAAGCCCTATGCAAAAAGAACAGAGTTGCAAGAGCAGTTTGGGTAGCCCTTATTGCAGCGGTTATTACCATGGCTCCCGTTCTTTACTCTGACTTTATGCTTAAGGCAGATTACGATGCTTTGGTTGACAAATACGTAGAAGAAGGTACCCTTACGGAATCACATTTCTATAACTACGAAAAGGCTCTAACCAAGTATACCGAAATGGCAGAAAATTTGAATGGTGAAGTAGACGAATACGTAAAATTATTCAATCTAGCTCCCGGAGCATTGACCGGTAAGAACTATGGGCCCAACGGCGACGGCTCGGAAGTTACCTTTGATGAAGAGGCTCAAGCATATTATAGCCCCAACGGAATGTTTGCTGATGGTTATCTATTCAGCCTAAAACAAGCGATTGCCGTTCAAACTGCATATTATAAGAACAAACTTGCTTTTGCAGAAGAAGGTAAAGATATTGACGTTGTTCTTGCTGAAGAACTTCTAAAACTTGAAACCAACCTTTCCTCCGACTGGAATAAGTACAAGAATGGTGCAGATCCTTCTAGTTTCAACATGGAAGGGTTTGAATACGTAACTTCTCCTGAAGAATATAAAGAAGCCTACGGCGAAGATGGTTATGCAAAGAAATTCTACGTTACCGACGACCGTTTGGATGCTATTGCAAGCGTTATCGGTGGCAAACTAGGTTCTAGTTCTGACGTTAAGAAATTATTGAAGGCTGTTCCTTCACTTTTAAGTTTCCTTAACGTAGAAGTTAATATTGACCTAGATATGATACAAGACCTTCTTACCGAAGATTTAACCGTTGATCAACTTATTGATCTACTCAATGGTCTAGGCCTTGGTAGCACTCTTGCTGGTCTACTCGGTACTGGAGCAACTACTCTTACTAAGGCAGATCTAATGGGACTCCTAGAAGGATATTCTAACTATCAATCTGCTTCAATTTATCCCATCTTCTACTTCCTTGAAGACGAAGGTCTAAGAGAATATGCTTATGCTAACTACTATGCTACCATCCATGGTGGTAAAGTTGGTTGCGTACTAGTAGGCGAAAACGTTGGTCTAATGAACCTTGACAATATGGCTGGAACTAAGAATCCTTATACCGGTTCTCAACTTCTAACTAAGTTTAAGACGTGGGAAGCACAAACCGAACTTATTAATGATTTCTATCCCATCTTTGCAGTACGTGCTATCGCTCTTAAGATGAGCGCAGCTATCGTATTCTGCTTGATGGCAGCATATTGGTTCACCGCTAAGATTGACGACGAATATGCAAAGTTAAAAGTTGCAAGCAAATAAAGGGAGGTAAAGTATAATGAAAAAAGTTTTAAAGACGTTACTATATATTATTGGCTTCCCTGCACTCGTTGCATTGGTTGCTTTAAACAGCCTTACCGTTTATGAACAAGGTGGCACCTATGGCTTCTGGCCCTTCGTTGGTTTAATTCTTGCAGGCGTTATCGCTATTGTATATACCATCATATTTATTGTTACCGGCAAAAACTCCAAAAAGAATAGAGGTAACTATAATAAGGTTAAGAAGAGCATGGTAACCTTGGTTATTATGTCATTCGTTCTTACCGCTGGTATCTGGCTAGTAGTTGATATTCCTCTACCCGGCATTCTAGAAACCGCAACTCAAGGAACCCGTAAGTTTGAACAACTACACGAAGATTACAATGCTCAAGCAGAACTACACGGAAATCTTCTTGATAGTTTCATTGAAATGAACGTTAGAAACGGTAACCTTTCTACCGATGAACATTCTCTAGAAGAATGGGTTGAATTAGGTTACACTTCTCCCGAAGTTCAAACTCTTCTAAAGAAGAACTTTACTGCAATGGATGCAAATGGTTACAAGACCTTTACGACTAATGGTCCTTGGCTAAATATGGCTAACGATAATCGTCTTACCATTCCGGTACTAGTACACCTTCTTTTGAACGAAAGAGAAATTAACGAAGAAATCACCTATCAATTGGTAGCAGAAGTTGTTCCAAAGACCTTCATTACCGATGCTGATGGCGATAAAGTTTACGAAGACGCTATCCCCAATGAAGAAGTTGAAACCGTTCTTCGTTGGACCATTCTTGACATGCAAGGAACCCCAATGAACATTGATCTTTCCGGCGTAATAGGTGGATTGGGCATTGACGTTGGTGGATTAATTACCAGCATGAAACTTGATACCACTCTTGCTTCCGTTCTTGAAACCGTTAACGAAGCACTAGCAGATCCTGCTCTTGCAGGCGCAGAAATCTATATTGGTCTTGACACTCGTGATGGTGGCTTCCAAATTATGTTAACTCCCGCTGCTGAAGGACGTGGTATGCACGGATATCAAAACTCTGCATGGCTAGATAGCAATAACCTACTATTTGCAGTTATCTCTATCTTCCCCGCTCGTCAATGGCTATACATTTGGGGCGCAATAGTAATCTTCAGTTCCGTTGCAGTTGCAGCACTTCGTCTAAAGGAATACGGTGGCGACAAGAAAGCCCTCGTTGCTATTGATGACGATGAAGACGTTTACTATGATACCGAAGGTATGAATAAGTATGAAAGAACCGTAGTAGGCGCATTAAACGCACGTAAACAAGCAAAGTAATCCTTTTTAAATCAATAAAGAGAAACCGTAAAAGGTTTCTCTTTTTTTGTGCCTAATTTTCGTGCGCGCGTGCGCGTAATACATATTATATAATAAGGACAAATTTTTGGGTTAGTTTGGCATTTTCGCTCCATTATAGTCTTGACATACTTTTGTTTTTATTGTAAAATTACAAATAGCGAGGTAGTATTATGATTTTCAGAATTTTGAAGAACCTTCATACTAGAGCCGGAGACTTTGCACTTCGTACCGAAATGGGTGATATGATTTGCAAGGCCGCATTCCTAAAGTCTGGTTTCTATATCTATAATAAGAATGGTAATCAAGTTGCTCAACTTACCTTTACGAATGATAAGAAACTAGCCAAACGCGACGGCTTAAAGAACGTTAATGGTTTCAACGTAGCAAGTTTATCGGTCGTAACGCCTAATCCCATTTTCCCCGGCGAAGTAAAAATGTGTTACCATGGTAAAGATAGATTTTCTTTCTCCACTAACGTAATTGAAAAGGGCGATGAAAAGTATCTTGAAAACATCAAAGGTCAACAGGCATACAAATTTAGTTTCTGGGGACATCCAAGCGAATTTAGTTTTGATATCTTTGACGGCAAAGACTTGGTTGCAAACGTAATACCTTATCTCCAAGACGATGAAGTGTACCAAGTAAGAGTACACGAAAAAGGAAACCTCTTCTTCATCTTTATGCTCTGCCTAGCAGTAGATATGCTACAAAGCGAGCAATAGTATAATACTAGTATTATAAAGAGAGCGTTTCCCTAGAAACGCTCTCTATTTTTTGTAGATCAACCGGTTAAAAGGTCTACAAAAAAGAATAAAAAGCGGTCAAATAGCCCATTATAAAAACCATCAAAAAAAATTAATAAAAATTTTAAAAAAATTTGTTAAAAAAGTTTGACAAGTATTTTAGAAGGTGGTATTATATCAAGGCTGTCGCATAACGATAGTGTTTAACGTACCTTAAAACTAAAAAACCTTATGGGGGTATAGCTCAGTTGGTAGAGCGCCTGCTTTGCAAGCAGGAAGTCTGCGGTTCGAATCCGCATATCTCCACCACGTAGGCTGGTAGCTCAGCAGGTTAGAGCACGCGCCTGATAAGCGCGAGGTCGGTGGTTCGAGTCCACTTCAGCCTACCATCTAATTAAGATGGAACCTTGCACCTTGACAACTGCATACAGATAGAGTAGACAAAATCTAGAAAAATATCTTAAAGAAAAGAATAAAAGTTTGAGTAATACGATAAACGTATAGTTAAGCTGGAATTAAGAAAACTGAGATATTTTGCTGAGGAAAAACCTAAAACAAATTAAAAGTTCTTTTAGATCGAAGATTAAGACGAGATTAAGCTATAAAGAGCGTAGGGTGGATGCCTTGGCACTAGGCGCCGAAGAAGGACGTGACAAGCTGCGATAAGCTGCGGGGAAGTGCAAATGACTTTTGATCCGCAGATTTCCGAATGGGGGAACCCACCTAGAGTAGCATCTAGGTATCCATACATGAACACATAGTGTATGGAAGGGAACCCGGGGAACTGAAACATCTTAGTACCCGGAGGAAGAGAAAGAAAACAATCGATTTCCTAAGTAGTGGTGAGCGAACGGGAAAGAGCCCAAACCGATCAATAGTGATATTGAGAGGGGTGACGGACACTCAT
>JAZSKG010000263.1:0-2647 GCA_045534735.1 Candidatus Stercoripulliclostridium sp. | reverse complement strand
ACCATGGCTAACGTTATAGCCAAGGTGGGTAAGCCTGCTCTTGTTATGGCTCACAATAAAACTCTAGCCGCTCAACTTTGTAACGAATTCAAGGAACTTTTCCCACACAATCGCGTGGAATACTTTGTTTCATATTACGATTACTACCAACCCGAAGCCTACATTCCAAGGAGCGACACCTACATTGAAAAGGAAATACAAACCAATGACGAAATAGATAAACTTCGTCTTTCCGCAACGGCTTCACTTGGTGAACGAAGCGACGTAATAGTGGTTGCTTCGGTATCTTGTATCTATGGTTTGGGAGCCCCGGAAGCCTTTTTTAGAAATATGGTGTCACTTCGTGAGGGACAAAACATAGAGCGCGACCAAGTTATAGATCAACTTGTTTCCATCCAGTACAAGCGCGCAGAAATGGACTTCCAACGTTCCACCTTTAGAGCAAAAGGCGACGTCTTGGAAATCTTTCCGTCTAACGTTTCGGAAACAGCCCTTAGGGTAGAATTCTTTGGTGATGAAATAGAAAGAATGGTAGAGTTTGATCCCGTTTCCGGCAAGAGTCTTACTCGCGTAAGTTATGCCGGCATATTCCCTGCAACCCACTACGTTTTAGGTGGTGGAGAGGACATTACCGAGGTGCTGGATACAATTGGTAGGGATATGGAAGAGTGCGTAAATGATTTTACCGAGCAAGGTAAACTGATAGAAGCACAACGTATACGCGAGCGCGTGAACTACGATCTAGAAATGATAAGGGAAATGGGGTACTGCTCGGGTATAGAAAACTACTCCAGGTATTTTGACGGCCGTAGCCCAGGGGAGCCCCCGTTTACTCTTATGGACTATTTTGGAGGCGACTTCGTTTTATTCGTTGACGAGAGTCATATAACGCTACCTCAAGTTAGAGGTATGTATAACGGCGATAAGATGCGCAAGACCAATCTTGTGGAATATGGATTCAGACTGCCGGCAGCCTTTGATAATCGCCCCTTAAACTTTGACGAATTTCTTTCTAAAGTTAAGCAAATGGTATGCGTCAGCGCAACCCCACAAGACTACGAACTTAACATTTCAACCCAGGTTGCCGAACAACTCTTAAGACCTACCGGTCTAGTAGATCCACCCATTACCGTAAAGCCTACGGAAGGTCAAATAGACGACCTAATTGGAGAAATAAACGACGCCATTAAACTAGGTGGTAGAGTGCTTATTACAACTCTCACTAAGAAGATGGCAGAAAGCCTAACCAACTACCTACTTGAGCACGGCTTAAAAGTAGAGTATATGCACTCGGACATTGATACCCTAGAAAGAATAGAGATTATTACTAGACTTCGTAAGGGCGAAATAGACGTTGTGGTTGGTATTAACTTACTTAGAGAAGGACTAGATATCCCAGAGGTTTTACTGGTTGCAATTTTAGATGCAGACAAGGAAGGTTTCTTGCGTTCCAGAACCTCGCTCATACAAACGGTAGGTAGGGCTGCACGTAATAAAGATGCTAGAGTAATAATGTACGCAGACACTATTACGGGTAGTATGCGTGAGTGTATAGACGAAACTGAAAGACGTCGCAAAAAGCAAATTGAGCATAACAAACTACATGGTATAGTACCCCAAACCATAGTAAAGCCAATAAACAACTCCATACAAATAAGCAAGAAAGAAGTTGACGGATACGAGCGTAAACTTTCAAAGAAAGAGATTAGTGCAGAAATAGAAAGACTAAAGGGCTTAATGAAACAAGCCTCTGCTACCTACGACTTTGAAACGGCAATACTACTCCGTGACAGAATAGCAGAACTCAAAAAACAAAGAGGATTTTAATATGCGTAACAACGATATAATCATAAAGGGCGCAAAGGAAAACAACCTTAAAAACCTAGACGTTACCATACCACGCGATAAACTCGTCGTCTTTACCGGTCTTTCCGGTAGCGGTAAGTCCAGTCTTGCCTTTGATACCATATTTGCAGAAGGTCAAAGAAGGTACATGGAGAGTCTTTCCAGTTACGCAAGAATGTTCCTAGGTCAAATGGAAAAGCCCAGTGTGGAATCCATAGAGGGACTATCTCCTGCAATATCCATTGACCAAAAAACCACCTCTAAAAACCCACGTTCTACCGTTGGTACCGTTACAGAAATTCACGACTATTTGCGTTTATTATACGCAAGAACGGGCGTGCCTCATTGTCCTAAATGTGGTAAGGAAATAAAGAGTGTTTCCGTTGACCAAATAAACGCAAAAATCATGGAGTCTACAAAGGGTAGTAAAGTCATTGTTATGGCACCCGTTGTTCGTGGCAGAAAGGGTGAATACACCAAGCAACTTGAAGGGTACAGAAAGCAAGGCTTCGTTCGTGCTAAAATTGACGGCGAGGTTAGACTCCTTGAAGAAGAAATAAAACTTGACAAACAAATAAAGCACAACATTTCCATTATAGTTGACCGACTAATAGTTAAAGACGATATGCTAAGGCGCCTTACCGATTCCGTTGAGCAAGCACTTAAAGTGGGCGACGGAATGGTGCTGGTTGACGTAGACGGAGTGGAAACCCTATATTCCACCAATTACGCATGCCCCGACTGTGACATTACCATGCCGGAACTTTCTCCTCGCATGTTCTCCTTTAACTCTCCATTTGGC
>JAZSKG010000142.1:0-6120 GCA_045534735.1 Candidatus Stercoripulliclostridium sp. | reverse complement strand
CTCAAGGGTGATTATGAAGAAGCCAAGGCCTACGCAATAAGACTAAAAAATATGTTTGCAGAAGGCGATTTCTACATAGAAATTCAAAACCACGACATAGAAGAAGAACTACGAGTCTTACCACTCCTAAAGCGTATCGCAAACGAAATCGGTGTTAAGATGGTTGCTACTAACGACGTTCACTACGTCAATAAGTCTGACGCTGAAATGCACGACATATTGCTTTGCATAGGAACGGCTTCCTACATAGATACTCCAAATAGACTTAAGTTTAGTGGAGATGGTTTCTACCTAAAGTCGTATGACGAAATGAAAGAAGCGTTAAGAGGCTATGAAGAGAGTTTGGATACCCCTTATGAAATTATAGAAAAATGTAACTTTGCTTTCCCGAAACGTGTATATCAGATACCCGAATTCCCCTGTCCTGATGGTTTAACGGCCCCTGAGTATTTAAGAAAACTTGCATACGAAGGCTTGGAACGTAGGTATGAAACCATAACTGATGAAATTCGCGCTCGTGCCGAAGAAGAACTTAACGTTATTATTTCCATGGGATTTGCAGACTACTATCTAATAGTTTGGGAATTTATTTTCTGGGCTAAAAATAATGATATACCAATAGGTAAAGGCCGTGGTTCCGGTGTTGGTTCCATAATTGCATACGCAATTGGTATTACCGACGTTGAGCCCTTGGAATATGGTTTGATTTTTGAACGTTTCCTTAACAAAGATCGTACCTCAATGCCCGACTTTGATATTGACATTTGTTACTTCCGTCGTGGCGAAGTTATTAAGCACGTTACCGAATTGTACGGGGAAGACAGAATTTCTCAAATTATTACCTTTGGTAAACTTAAAAAGAAAGCGGCCATTAAAGACGTTGCTCGCGTTTATAAACTTCCTTTTAGCGAAGTTAGTGCAATCACTAAAGAAATCCCCGACTTCGGTGGAGATGATAAAAAGGTTCATATTCTTGACCTAGTAAACCCCAAGAGCCCCTACCATTCCAAAGACCTTTACCAAAGATATTTGGACAATCCTGAAGTTAGAAAGGTTATTGAAATCGCCGCTCAAGTTGAGGGCATGCCCAGGAATACGTCTATCCACGCAGCAGGTGTAGTTATATACAAAAATCCTGCTATTGAAAGCATTCCTCTAGCAAAAAACGGCAACGAACTTACAACACAATTTAACATGATTGAGGTTGAAGGAACCTTTGGTTTGCTTAAGATGGACTTCCTAGCCCTTATGACTCTTACAGACGTCAAAATGGCACACGACTACGTTAAAAAGACCTACGGGGTAGACATTGACTTCCATAAATTGGGGTATAAAGATCCGGAAGTATATAAACTAATTGCAGATGGCAATACCGATGCTGTTTTCCAACTGGAAGGTGGTGGTATGAAACAATTCATGTCACAACTCAAGCCCGATAGAATGGAAGATATTATTGCAGGTATTTCCATATATCGTCCGGGCCCAATGGATAACAAAGACATATATATTGAAAACCGCCACAACCCCGATAAAATCGTATATAAGCATCCAAAACTTAAACCTATCCTAGAAGTTACCGGTGGTATAATCGTTTACCAAGAACAAGCCATGCATATCACGCGTGAACTTGCAGGTTATTCCATGACGGATGCTGATAACTTTAGGGCTATTATTTCCAAAAAGAAAATTGATAAAATCCCGATTGAAAAGAAGAAATTTATCTTTGGCCTTGACGATAAAGACGGAAATATCATTATTCCCGGTTGCGTTAGAAACGGCGTTCCCGAGGAAGTTGGCCTTAGTGTGTTTGCAGAAATAGAAAAGTTTGCTTCCTACGCGTTTAATAAATCACACGCTGCAGCGTACGCATACCTAAGTTATGAAACCGCATTCTACAAGAGATACTATCCAAAAGAGTTTATGGCGGCAGTATTAAACAACCGTATAGATAAACCTGACGATACTAAAAAGTATATGGCCGTCTTAAAAGATATGGGTATCCCACTACTCCCCCCCGACATAAACAAGTCACAAGCATTCTTCTCTCCCGATCCGGACGGAATACGTTACGGCCTTGCTTGCACTAAAAACGTTGGTACCGAAATGATGAATGCCGTTGTAGAAGAAAGAAGCAAAAACGGTGATTTTAAAGATTTGTACGACTTTGTAGAAAGAATGGCAAACGCTACCGGTCAAACACCCAATAAACGTATGGTTGAAAGTTTGATTAAGGGTGGATCATTTGACTGCACCGGCATGAATAGATGCACAATGCTTTCAAATCTAGAGCGCATGGTTTCCATTATTGACACAAAAAGAAAGGAAAAAATACGCAAAGAAGAAAGTGGTCAATTTGATATATTTGATTTCCTAGGTGGCGACGTTGGTCCTAAAGAAGAACCATTCGTATATACCATGTTTGAAGAATATCCCAAACGTGAAAAACTTCTGGCAGAAAAAGAAATGCTAGGAATGTACGTTAGTGGACACCCCCTAGCAGGCTATGAAGAAGAATTTGCTATGTTCAACTTCAACACCTCTATGCTCCCTTCTAAGAAAGAAGAGGATACTTACGACGAGCATACCTTTGTTGCAAACGAAGAACCGGTTCTTGAAAACAATATGAACGTTGTAACCGGTGGTCTAATTGCAGGCATACAAAAGAAACGTACTAAAACCGGTGGCGATATGGCTATAATGGTTCTAGAGGATATGCATGATAGAATAGAATGCCTATGCGTAGGAAGAGTAATGACAACCTCCAAGCATCTACTTGTTCCCGACACTCTTGTTCGCGTAAAAGGTAGACTTTCCATTCGTGACGATAGTTATACTATTATGGTAAGTGAAATTACTCCTTGGGAATTAGCAGAAAAAGAAGAGGTAAAAGAGGTTGAAAAAGACTCCAGAATACTTTACTACAAAATAGTTGATGAAGACTTTATGGGCGACAAACTTGATCGTATAAACCAAATTTTGGAAGCACACCCAGGTCCTAACGAAGTCAAGTTCCAGTACAACCAACAACTCTACTTAAATAAATTTACCATAGGTGATTTAGAAACCGTACAAAAAGAACTTGTTGGTATTTTGGGACCCGAAAATATTAAAATTAGATAATTAAACTAAATAATAGCACCCTTAATCCGGGTGCTATTATTTTAATCAAAAGTGTATTTTTCTATTATCCATTTAAGTGGCTTATCAGTACAATGCGGAGCAATATCTTTTGCAACTGCTTTAAGTTCCGGGCAAGCATTTTCTACCGCTATTCCATGGGCGCCACAAGAAAGCATTGGAATATCATTTAGACCATCTCCAACTGTAATTACCTCATCTATGGGTATCCCTAATCTCTCTGCAAGTTCTATTACGGCACTACCCTTGTCAATATCAAGAGGAACAATTTCAACAATAAACCTCTTGCTACTATTTACCAAGAGAATGTCTCCAAACTGCTCTTGCATTTCTTTTAGTATATCCGGTATTTTTTTAGGATCGTTTATTATAAGAATTTTAGTGGGAGAAAGGCCTGTTCTAGCCATATAGTCGGTTAACTTTTCTCCTACAATCATGGGCTCTTTGAACGTAAAGTACCTATACCCTTGAGAAAAAACCGTCTCCTCCTTAATGACAAAAGTATCATCTTGGTATACGTGATAGTATAGCCCTCTATTTTCAAGGTATTTTCCAACCATCATTGCCTTCTCATGTGGAATAGCATGCTCTACTAAAAATTTGCCACTCTCTATATCTGCAACAACTGCACCTTGGTAACCTATTATTTCCCCTTTTAATCCTATCTTTTTAGCATGAGGAATAATAGCAGATATCATTCTACCGGTACAAAAAACGAACTTTCCACCACGGCTTTCATAGTCCTTGATGGCTCTTATCGTTTCTTCGTCTATTATTTGATTATCATCCACTAAAGTGTCGTCAAAATCAGATACTATAAGTTTATATTTCATCCTTATCACCAAAATATGCTTTGACGGCTTTTGCTGTTTCCAAGCCAAAACCATCTACTTCCATTATTTCCTCTATACTTGCGTTTGCTATATTTTCTACTTTCTTAAAATATGCCAGCAATGCACGTGCTTTCTTGTCGCCGACACCTTCAATGTTTTTAAGGTTGGAACGAGTTTGTCTTTCGCCACGCAATTTCCTATGGTAAGTTATTGCAAATCTATGCGCCTCGTCCCTAATTCTTTGACATAGTTTTAATGCTAAACTATCACGTGGCAATATAATAGGCTCGCTTTGGTAAGGCTTAAAAATCTCCTCTTCTCGCTTTGCTAGACCTACTACGTTTATACCCGTACCATCTAGTATGCTTACGGCAGAACTAAGTTGTCCCTTACCTCCGTCAACTATTATTAAATCGGGTATTTCTGAAAACGAGAGATCGCCACTTGAAAATTCTAATACACGACGAGAAAGAACTTCCCTCATAGATGCAAAGTCGTCACTACCTTGAACGGTCTTAATCCTAAACCTACGGTACCTTTCTTTTGCCGGTTCGCCGTTAATAAACACTACCATACTCGCAACCTTATCCGTTCCAGATATATTAGAAATATCGTAACATTCCATGCGTTTAGGAGGTTTAGGTAAATTCAAATATTCTTTAAGTTGTTCTACTGCGCCACGAGTTAAGGCTTCCGTAGTGGCAATTTTGGTAACCGATTTCTCCAGATATTCGCTTGCATTATTAAGTGATAGTGTGGTCAATTGTCCTCTTGCACCACCCTTGGGATGATAAAGATTTACCTTACTACCTTTAACGTAAGACAGGTAGTCTTGTAGTTCACTCTCAAACGTTATAGAATGAGAAAGGCATATCTCTTCACAAACGATGGGATTCTTCTCATAGAATTGCATAACGTATGAAGAAAGAACTTCTTCCGGCTCACCGGCTTCGTTTAAGGGGGCATTTTCACTTCCTACCACCCTACCACCTCTAACGACGGTATAATTTATTACGCCATATAAACCATTGTTTGCGTAGGAAAAAATATCAATATTCAAATCTTTAGGTAGGTTAACACTTTGCTTTCTTATAATCTTATTAAGAAGTTCTAGGCTGTCACGATATTTAATCGCAAGTTCAAACTCCTCCATTTCAACAGCCTTGGAAAGTTTTTCCTCTAAAAGTTTACGTGCTTCCTTATCATTACCATTAAGGAAGGACATAACCTTTCTTATAACCTCTTTATATTCCTCGCTAGAGATTCTTCCAGTACATGGTCCTAAGCACCGTCCTATGTGGTAGTTAAGACACTCCCTAGAGGGCTTGTTCTTTTTAAGATTCCCCGTGCAACTTCTTATAGGGAATATGCTATGTATTAACTCCATAGTATCGGAAATGGATAGTCCTAACATATAGGGCCCAAAATATTTACTACCATCAGCACGAAGTCTACGAGTAATTTCCACACGAGGATATTCCTCACTCATGTTTATCTTTATATAAGGATAACTCTTATCATCTTTAAGTAGAATATTATAATAAGGCTTATATTGCTTGATTAGATTATTTTCAAGCACCAATGCCTCAACTTCCGTAGAAGTAACAATATAACGAAAATCACGGATTTTCTGCACCAAAAGGATGGTCTTCTCCGTCTTAGTGCTGGAATTCAAAAAATAACTTTTTACCCTATTTCTAAGATTTTTAGCCTTTCCAACGTACAAAACTTGTTGGAATTCATCCAACATTAAGTAAACGCCTGGGCTAAGTGGTAAATCTTTTAATTTTTCCTTAATATCCATATCTATATTATAGACAAATCACAAAATATTTTCAAGATATATATATAAGATAGTTAACTGATCAGATATTCCTTTTCGCACCTCCATGGGGAACGCGAAAGAATATCTCGCCCTATTCTTCTGTGTCTTTACGTTAATATATCACGTAATAATGAACAATTTTTGTTATACTCAAAATGCTTTGCATTTTGCTTTCGCCAGGTTTGCTTAGGCAAACTTGCGCACCCCTTTTGGCTAAAGCCAACGGGAAAGGTTTTTATCCTTCGTTTACTTGTATCAGAGATTCGTTTTCACACCTCCATGGGGAACGCGAAAGAATATCTCGCCCTGTTCTTTTGTGCCTTT
>JAZSKG010000067.1:0-3410 GCA_045534735.1 Candidatus Stercoripulliclostridium sp. | reverse complement strand
CCCTACCACCTATACGACAAGAAGGGTATAGTAGAAAATGCAAAAGGTCTTTTTGACGCTTTTAGTTGGAACAAGGGTTTCAAAGAATATTTTGCAGTTAAGGCTACCCCCAACCCTGCTCTCATAAAACTACTTAAAGAGCAAGGCTCGGGTGTTGACTGCTCCTCATATACCGAACTTATGATGGCAGAAAAATTGGGATTTACGGGTGATGAAATAATGTTCTCCTCCAATGAAACTCCCAGAGAAGAATACGTATATGCTCGTAAACTTGGCGCCATCATAAACCTAGACGACATAACCCACATTGACTTCCTAGAAGAATGTGCCGGCCTACCCGAAAAGATATGCCTTCGCTATAATCCCGGTGGTGAGTTCACCATCAATAATATGATAATGGGCACCCCTGCCGATGCTAAATACGGACTAACTCGCGACCAATTCTTTGAAGCAGTTAAAATACTACAAAGTAAGGGTGTAAAAGAGTTTGGCGTACACGCATTCCTTGCTAGCAATAACATAGAAAACGAGTACTACCCCGTACTAGCAAAAACCTTGTTTACCCTCGTTAAAGACGTAACCGAGGAAACCGGCGCAAAGTTCGTTTTCGTCAACCTAAGTGGTGGTATTGGTGTCCCATATCGCCCGGAACAAAAGAAAACCGACATCAACGTTATTGCAGAAGGCGTAAAGAGGGCATACGACGAAATCATAACCAAAAACGGCATTGGCGACCTTAAAATCTTCACCGAACTCGGTAGATATATGCTTGCTCCCTACGGTGGTCTAATTACCAAAGTCGTACACTTTAAACACACCTATAAAGAGTACGCAGGCGTAGATGCTTGCGCTGCACACCTTATGCGCCCGGCCATTTACGGAGCATACCACCACATTACCGTACTAGGTAAGGAAAAGGAAGAAAACGAAATGGTATACGACGTAGTAGGCTCACTTTGTGAAAACTCCGACAAGTTTGCAGTTGACCGTCCCCTACCCCGTCTTGAAAGAGGCGACTACCTATTCATACACGAGGCAGGCGCACACGGACACAGTATGGGATACAACTACAATGGTAAACTAAGAAGTGCAGAGATACTCCTTAACGAAGACGGAAGTTTTGACCTTATTCGTAGGGCAGAAACTCCAAAGGATTTGTTTGCGACGTTAGATATATATCCCGAATTCAGATAAAAACGCGTTATTTTTGCGAACAACTTTGTCAAAGGCGAATTTTCTCAAGGCGCAGTACTTTAGTACAGCAACCTTTCGGAAATTCGCCTTTTTCGCGTTCTTCATCAAAACTAACGCGTTTTACCTAGACCTTGCTAAAATAAGAGATAATTCAGACGATAGTTCTTCCAATTTCGCGTTATTTTAGCGACCTACTTATCGGTTTTTTCTTACTAGCGTAATACCACTTAGCACTAGGGAAAGGGAAGCCATTATGAGATAGTAGGTTTTTAGTGGGGTGAGGAATGATAGGGCACTTAGCGTGATTGCAGAAAGTAGGTAGTAGCCTGTGCGCTTGGGGGAAAAGATATTACTAATAAGTTCACGTTTATCCCATTTGATTTTGGTTTTATTGGGTTTTGGGGGCTTCTTTGGGAGGGAGTTGTGCTTCTTTAAGGCATAGTAAACTTCATACTTACTTGGGAATTTGAAGGGAAGGGGAAGTAGTGCCGTTAGAGTTATGGTTTTCCTTTCAAATTTTCTTGTCAACATAATTATTTCGTCTGCGCCGTTTTCACTTGCCGTTCTGTATGCCGTTGCTATATCCTCTTGCGTAAGATTTAAAAACCTATAAAGGACTGCAACCATTATGATTTTACCTCCCTTTTCAAAGTAAAAATAGGGGCTT
This sequence comes from Candidatus Stercoripulliclostridium sp., assembly GCA_045534735.1. Taxonomy (GTDB): domain Bacteria; phylum Bacillota; class Clostridia; order Christensenellales; family DTU072; genus Stercoripulliclostridium_A. The sequence goes on along the minus strand of JAZSKG010000067.1, from coordinate 1,549 downwards.
TTTATATCAAGTTGCTTGTCCTTTGGCACTAGTTTATAAAAGAGCGCCGTCTGCTCCTCTCTGGGCATAAGGGCAAGGTATATGGGCATTTCTTCAAGGCTCGTTTTATCCCTTTTAGGGCGCATCTTTATGAGAATCATAAAGCCTAGGAAAAACACGTATATAACGGAAAGGACTATTATTGATAGCCTAAGTGATAAAAATCTACTTATTAACCCCATTCCGACGAGGAAAAAGGCGAGTGAGAATGCAACTATATCTATGAATTTTGCCATGCCATAATTATTTACGCATTTTGGTATTTTTACTATTGAAATTGTAATTAAGTGGTGGTATAATAAAACCATGAAAATCGCTATTTTCGGTGGATCATTTGACCCCCTTCACAAAGAGCACGTTAATATCATAGATGGCGCAAGGTCGTTACTTAACGTTGACCGTGTTGTTTTGCTACCCACTTATAATCCACCACACAAAAATAGCACGGCTGTTAGTTATGTTCATCGCGTAAATATGCTCAAAATCTTCCAAAAAACTCGCAATTTTGTACAAATTGATGAAACGGAGAGGGAACTTGGTCTTAAAAAGAGTTACGCATACGTGGTGCTTGGGGAACTAAGGAAAAAGTACCCGAACGATGAACTTTACTACCTTATAGGAAGTGATTCCTTGCGTAAATTTGAAGCGTGGGCGCACCCCGAGGAGATACTAAAACTTGTCAAGATAAAGGTTATAACCCGAGGCGACGACGTTGATATTCTACCCGTATGCAAGGAGTATTCCAAGCGCTTTGGTGGAGAAATTACCATTGGATTTGGTGCAAAAGAGGAATCGTCATCTGCGCTAAGGCTTGCTTTAGAACTTGGCAAATACGAAGAAATCGGCAACCGAATAGAGCCCCAAATTTTAGATTATATTAAGGAAAACGGACTATATTCTCGCTTTAGCGACCTGCTTAGCAAGTTAAAATCCACTCTAAGTGAGCGCACTTACAATCATTCACTAAGGACAGCCGAGTTCATGGTGGAAAATGCTTGGAGAGTTTGGGCAGACTATGATAAAGCCTTACTTAGTGGACTGCTCCACGATTGTGCAAAGGGAAGGGCACCACTTAAAGAATTGTGTGAATATCCTACCGAGTCCATAGAGGTTGTCCACCAGTACGACGGCGCCGAGATAGCGAGAGTGGAGTACGGCATAACCGACGAGGAAATTTTAGATGCTATTAGGTATCATACGACGGCTAAGCCCGACTTTTCCCCACTTGGCAAGTTACTATATCTTGCCGACAAGTTGGAGAGGGGTAGGAGTTATCCTTCCGTTGAGAAATTGCGCCTAAAACTTCAAGAGGGTGTAGACGAAGCCTTTAAAAGCACTCTTAGTCACGGCGTAGATTACTTACGTGCGCGCGACTTAGAAATAGACCTATTGACTTTACGTGCCCTTGAGTGGTACAATATATAAACAAAGGAGAAAAGATATCCCCTCACTAGAACTTGCAAAAAGAATTCAAGAGATACTATCCGACAGTGGCGGTAACGACGTTGAC
>JAZSKG010000055.1:0-18463 GCA_045534735.1 Candidatus Stercoripulliclostridium sp. | reverse complement strand
GATACAAAAGGTTATTATCAGCCCGTCTATATGTTCAAGGTGATGTATGACGGAGTTGCGGACGAAATGAGGATTATGATTCCTGCGTTAGACTAATGACATCGTGAAAGAGGGATAAAGATATGAAAAAAGTATGTTTTGTATTGGTACTGATACTTACACTTGTTATGCTCTGTAGTTGTGGAGGATATGTCAAGAGTTATTCTGCAACCATTTTGATTACTTCATGTCAGGGTGATGAAGCAAGTATGGAATATGATACCTTTAAGGGAACGTATAACTTCAAATTAAGAAGAGACGGTGCCGCTGAGCATTCGCTTGATTTTGAAGCAAGTCTTACTGAAGGTGAGATGAATGTTTATATTGGGGTTGATGGTGAAAAGGAATTACTCCGTACAGTTAAGGGCGGAGAATCCTACGATGAAACTATTATACTTGATAACAAATACGATAACGAAAAAACAGTTTACGTTATTCTTGAATCAACGGACAAGTGCGTGAATGGTGATTTTGAGTTTGAGTATAATTGATTTTAGTGAAGTGTGCGTACAAAATTGCCACCTACTAACCGACCACCTCTAAGGTGGTTTTTTGTTCTTTATGGTCAAATTTCCGTATTGATTATGTTTCACTTTTATGATATAATATCATAAGTATTTTCTAGATTATATTTGGAAAAACTTAAAATCTAAACGGAACGTTTAAATGAGAAGGTTGAAAAATATACCAACACCTTTTAGATAAGCACAATTTGCGCAAGCACGACTAGAATGCTTACTATGGTCAAAAGTGATATTTGGTAGAACATAAAGTGGATATTGGATACCTAAATATTAATATAATATGCGAGAACCGGTTAAAATGAGTATGAGTAAAAGAAGAATTTTAAATAACGTTTTTGTTAGTGTGATGGTGGCGATAATGTTGCTCCTATCCACAATTCTTTTGGTGGGATGCAATAATGAGGAAGAGGAGGTGACTCCTTGCGAGAATCACGACTTTAAGAGAATAGAGAGTGAATTAAACCGCGCTCCCACCTACGAGCGCGATGGTAGGGAAATGAGAAAATGTTCAGTTTGTGGTGTGACCGCTTCTTTTCCCATTCCTATGATAGAGAAAATAGATGGCACAGAAGCAGATGGATACTTCCCACTTTTGGATCTTTATGAAGTAACCTACGGAGATACTCTTGAAGAAGTTGCCGGTAGGTATTTTACCCCCGGATGGTCATTTGTGCTATCAAACGAAACCAAAGTTGGAAATGCTATGAGCGAGCCCTATGATTTTGAGGTAGTATACAAGCACTCCGACGTCAAGTATAAGGAAGTACGTAAAACTATTGCTCTTAAGGTAAACAAGTATGCCTTGGTTGAAAGTGACGTTCAACTTGCGCTAGAAACCGTTTTACCAAACCTAGTAATACCAAAGACCCTTGACTCGCTAGACAGCATCGCGATGCCTCTTCTTGCCGGTCAAAAAATAAAAGGCACTGCATGTTGGGTGCCGGGACAAATTATTTTGCGAAATCAGGTGTCTTACTACGAATATATATTCACGCCAGAAGACACCGTTAACTATGAAATTTATAGGGGAAAAGTTCTTCTACAAGGCTAATAAGTTCATATAATTATCATTTTAGAATAAAAACGTTTGATATTGTGCGCGCGTATGTGATATAATTTAGCGCGTACAAATCTTCTATACGGAGTATAATATGAGAAAAGAAAATTCAAATCCCGATTTTGTGGCAATGGAGAAAGCCACTCTAAAGTTTTGGCAAGATGAAAAGTGCTTTGAAAAACTAGTTGAAAAGAACAAGAACGGCGAACGTTTCCGTTTCCTTGATGGCCCCATTACCGCTAACAACCCAATGGGCATTCACCACTCTTGGGGTAGAACCATGAAGGATATGTACATTAAGTACAACGCAATGCTTGGCAAGTCTTGTCAATACCAAAATGGTTTTGACTCCCAAGGTCTTTGGGTAGAAGTTGAAACCGAAAAGGATTTGGGAATAGAAGTTAAGAGCGATATAACCAAATACGGCGTAGATAAGTTCACTACTAAATGTATGGACAGAGTTAAGAAGTACGCCGGTGTTATTACCGGACAATCACAAAGACTTGGTCAATGGATGGACTGGGAAAACAGTTATTTTACCAACACCGACCTCAATATTACTTCCATTTGGCACTTCCTAAAGGTATGTAATGAAAAGGGATGGCTAGTAAAGTCTCACCGTCCTATGCCTTGGTGTCCTCGTTGTGGAACCTCTCTAAGCGACCATGAAATGAGTGGTTCTTATGCAGATATGGAACACCTTTCCATTTTTGCAAAACTTCCCATTGTTGGCACCAATGATAAGATTATTCTTTGGACAACCACTCCTTGGACTTTGACTTCTAACTGCGCACTTGCAGTTAATCCCGAAATAGAGTACGTTCGCGTAAAAGTGAAGAGTGATAGTGCAAACCTCATAGTTGGTAAAAATGCTCTTGGTAAACTAAAGGGCGATATACTAGAAGTTAGTGATCCTTTCAAGGGCGCAGAACTCATTGGCAAAGAATACAAGACCTGTTTTGAAGACTTTGAATGTCAACAATTTACCCACACCATCGTTCCATGGGAAGACGTTGATGCTACCGAAGGTACCGGCGTTGTTCACATTGCTCCCGGCTGTGGTGCAGAAGACTTTGAACTTGGTAAGAAACTCGGTATCCCCACCATTTGCCCCATTGACGACGAAGGCGTTATCCTAGAAGGTTTTGGTAAGTTTAGTGGTATGAAGACCACCGACCTTGTAGACGACGTTGTTAAGGCATTGGAAGAACAAGGTAAACTTTACAAGACCGAACTCTACACCCACAGTTATCCCAAGTGCTGGAGATGTAAGACACCCGTTGTTTTCAAACTTGTTGACGAGTGGAGCATCCGTACTGATGAGATTAAACCTCTCATGATTGAGGCAGCAAAGACCGTTAAATGGGAACCCGAATTCGCCGGAAAGCGCATGCTTGACTGGTTGAATAATATGGGAGATTGGAACATTAGCCGTAAGAGATTCTATGGTCTACCCTTGCCTTTCTACGTCTGTAAGAAGTGTGGTCACGTTACCGTAATAGGCTCTAAGGAAGAACTAATAGAGAGAAGTGAACACGGCAATATTGACAACGTTCCTCACCTCCATAAACCTTATATTGACGAAGTAAAAATCCACTGTGAAAATTGTGGCGAATTGGTAGAAAGAGTACCCGAAGTTGGCGACTGCTGGCTAGACGCAGGTATTACTCCATTCTCAACCAAAAAGTACTTTAGCGACAAAGAATACTTTAATAATAACTTCCCAAGTGACCTCGTAATAGAGATGAAAGAGCAAATCCGTTTGTGGTTCTACTCACTTCTATTCATGTCCGTAACCCTTACCGGCAAGGCTCCATACAAACAAGTAGTTGCTCACTCATCCGTAATTAAAGAAGATGGTGGCAAGTTTAGTAAGACCGGTTACATGATTCGCTTTGACGAAGCGGCAGAAAAGATGGGAGCAGATACCATTCGTTATATGTTTATGGGCAACCCCATTGCTTCCGACGTTCGCTTTGGCTACAACCTCGCAGACGAGGCAAGAAGAAAGATGCTAGGTTTCTGGAATATTTACGTATTCTTTAACCTATATGCTGCAATAGACAATCCCGATATTGCAAACCACAAGATTGATTACGCAACCTTAACGCATAGTGATAAGTGGTTACTAAATCGTACCAATGCCTTCATTAAGTTTGCAAAATCCTGCATGGAAAATTTCCGTCACCCCGCACTTGTAAAAGAGTTTGAAGCATACGTTGACGACGTTTCCAACTGGTATATCCGTATCAATCGTAAGCGTTTCTGGAAGTCCACTGATGAAGTTGACCAAATGAATGCATACTGGTGCTTGTATCAAGCAATTAAAGCAACCCTCGGTATCATGGCACCCATCACGCCCTTCATTACCGATTACATTTACCAAAACACCGTAAGAGAGATAGAAAAGGATGCGCCCATAAGCGTACACCTAACCTCTTATCCCACTCCCTTGGATATCCCGGAAGAGGAAAATATTCTTACCGAAACCACCATTTCTCGTGAGATTATTGCTACGGCGCAAAGAATGCGTAATGAAGCACAAATCAAAGTTAAGCAACCCTTATCACGTCTTTTCGTTACCGCAAGTGAAGCCGACGTGAATGCAGCCACTGCTTTACAAGGAACCATTAAAGAGGAACTTAACGTTAAAGAATTGGTATTCTCTGCTGACTCCAGCGTATACAACGACGTATACTACACCGTAAACTTTAGAGTTGCCGGTCAAGCCCTAAAGGGAGAAGCACAAAAACTCAAGAAGTTGGTAGACTCTCTAGACCAAGAGGGTTATAATGCTCTTGATAAGATGGTTAAGGCAGACGACGTTAACATTGGTGATTTCGTAGGACTAAAGGGCAACTTGTTTGACGCTCATAATCGTCCTAAGGCAAACTTCCTAGTTACCACCGAAAACGGCAGAACCCTTGCTCTGGATACTGCTCTAAACGAAGAACTAATTCAAGAAGGTATCGTTAGAGAACTTGTAAGACAAATTCAAGTTATGAGAAAGGATGCAGGCTTTGCAGTTGAACAACGTATAGTTGCAGAAATCTCAACAGAAAGCGAAATCGCAAAAGTAGCAATTGAGAAATACGCAGACAAGATAGCAACCGATATACTTGCAACCGAACTTACCACCATTAGCGATGCAGAAGCAGAAAAGGTAATAACCGTTCAAGAAAATGAAATCAAGGTAAAACTTAAGAGATAGTCAACAAACGAAAAAGAATGAAAGGGAAGCGTGATTGCTTCCCTTTTTTATTGGAAACAGTAAGGTTATATTTTTAATAATTGGGGTTATAATTAGGGTATGAGAAATCCGGTAAATAGTGATAAAGAAATAACCATTAGAAAGTTAAATAATATGAAAGGTACCCCTCTAATTTTAAAAATAAATAGGGGACGAAATAAAATAGAAAGTTACGAGGGTGTTATAGAAAACACCTATCCCAACGTTTTCACGTTAAGGCTGGAAGACGGAGGAATAGGGACTTTTAGTTATGCCGACATACACTCCAACAACATTGCTTTTTTTAGACGAGAAATTTAATTTGTAATATTTTTTAAATCCCCTGCATACATTTTCGTAGACAACACAAGGGGGTTACCGAATGCAAATTAAATGTGACAAAATAGTAAACGTTGCGTCAAATCAATTTTATGAAAACAAAGAACTTAGTTTAGAGGGCGCAAAGAAAGTTATCTCTGTGCAAGCCTTTGCACGTACAAACTCCAGTCAAAGTGGCAATGGAGAAATCAAAATAGATTACTCTCTAAGCATTAGAGCCGTCTATTTAACGGAAGATGGACTAGTAGAAAAAAGAGAGTCGCGTTACGAGTTAAACAATGCTATAAGAGCAAACATAAACGTGGGCGATTTTAGTTTAATTAACACTTCCGTTATAGGCGTAGAGCATCATGGACTTGAAAGGTTAAAGGTTAGAGTTATGTTAGAACAAAAGGGCTTTTTCGTAAAGAGTACGGAAGTTTTGCCCCTTGACGACGAGTCGCTTGCATACAAAAAAGAGAGTAAAAAAGCCTCGGAAATAATGCCTATGAACAGCACGGAGATAGTACTTAGTGCAGAAGAAAAGGTTAAAGAAAGAGTGGGTGAGATATTATCTGCAGATGCTACAATTATCCTTAAAAAGGTATCTTGCGCTACCGATATTTGTGAAATTGATGGAAAGGTAAACGTATACTATACCTACCTTAACGGTGGAGAAATCTTTGGGCAAGTTCTTTCTTTCCCATTCCAGCACGAACTACTTGTGGAGGGCATAAGAGAGGGCGACGTTGTTAGACTAGAAGCCATACCCACCCTGGTAACGTTAAACGTAGAAGAACTTGACGAAGGCGCAGAAATAAGCGCACAAGTGCTTTCCGAGGTTAGGGGGTGTTATGAAAGGAGCGTGGAAATAGAATACCCCGTTGACGCATATAGTAAAGACTTAGAAGTTGCGTTGCACACTGCTGATATGACCATAGACGAAAACGCTTGTTCTATGCGCAGTAACGAAAGATTTAGTGCAAGTTTAGATTTGGATGAAGTAAAAGATGCTCTAGAAGTGGTTTCCATTGGTGCCCCTTGGGTTGGGGCTTGTAACCTAAATCTAGGTCAATCTCTTAGCGTAGACGGAGTTGTCTGTGCCGAGGTGATTTTAAAGCGAGAGAGCGGGGAGTATACTAGAATCTTTGCAGAAATTCCATATACCTTTGACCTCGGTGACAACCTTAACTGCACGGGAAGTCTACTTGCAAACGTAGTTGTAAGTTCATTTAACGCTAAAGTAAGGTTTGGTGCTACTCTGGAGGTTAGTGGTGAACTTCAAGTTGAAATTAACGGCAGAGAAGAAAAGGTTGCGACCTATCTTGTATCTTCCGAGGTTTTGGGCGAAAGAGTAAAAAACGATGCCGTAATTAGTCTATATTTGGTGGGCGAGGGCGAAACGTTGTTTGACTGCGCTAAAGCACTACAAAGCGATGAAGAAGAACTTCTTGCGCTCAATCCCGACCTAGATCTTCCTCTTAAAGCAGGCGACAAGGTTTTACTCTATAGGCCATAGGACAAAGTTTGACATTTTGTGGTAACTTCTCTATTTCGACGGTGCAATGCCGTCGAAATTTTTACATAATTTTTACTTTTGGGTATTGATTTACTTTATATTATATTATATAATAAAGACAACGTATGGATAGAGTGGACTTGTTTCAATGCGCCAAGGTTAACTTAACCTTAGGCATCAATGGTATAAAAGATGGCTACCACTTGCTAGAAAGCATAATGGTACCTATTGATTTATACGATGAAATAAGTATAAAAAAAAGGAATGACGACCTGGTTGAAGTTCGTTACCTAACCGGCGAAAAATACGCAAACGACAATGCACTTAAGGTTGCCTTAGCAATTAAAGAAGCATACGGACTAGGTGGAATGGATATTTCTATTTCAAAGGGTGTGCCCGGTGGCGTTGGACTTGGTGGCAGTGCCGTAGACGGAGCGGGCATTGCAGTCGCTTGTGAGAAACTTTTTAACTTATCCATTAGTAATGAATTCCTTGTCGCACTCGGTGGCGATATACCCTTCTTAAAGAGTGGGGTTAGTGCTCTCGTTAAGGGTAGAGGCGAGGAAGTTGCACCTATATCTTTACCCAAACTCTATATTATTCTCGTTTACGGCAACACTCCCGTTAGCACCAAAGAGGTATTTGATTGCTACGACGAGATAGGTGGCGAAAGTGGTATAACCGGTGAATTCTTAAATGATTTGATGCCATATAACGCGCTTGAGAAAGGTGCATGCGAACTAGTGCCTAGCATTAAAAATGCTAGAACCGTATTGGAAGAGGCCGGATTTACTAGAGTAGTAATGACTGGCGCAGGGAGTGGATATATTGCGTTTACACCCTCAAAAGAAGAATTTGATGCAAAGAAAGAAAGGGCTATGGCTCTTGCAAGAGATAGGGGCTTAAAAGCAAAAATAGTTAACGTTCTTTAGGAAAAAATATGAAAAGACCTACCGATTACCCAATTTATCTTTTTAACGAAGGCACCAACTCCGAGTGTTACAAATTGATGCGCCCTGCCTACGTTGTTAAAAATAAGAGAAAGGTTTGGCGTTTCCGTGTATGGGCGCCCAATGCAAAGAGCGTATCGGTAGTTGGCAACTTTAACAGATGGGATCGTAGCGTAAATCCCATGGAGCCCATTGGTGGTGGAATTTGGGAAACCCACGTTCGTGGCCTTAAAAAATACGACGTATATAAATTTAGCGTAGAGTGGCAAAACGGCAAAATCGTTATGAAAGCAGATCCCTATGCTATGCATACGGAAACTCCACCATCAAATGCAAGTAAACTCTATGATATTAGCGGATATCAATGGGGTGACCAAGAGTGGAAGGAAAACTTAAAAGGTACCGACCACGCAAAGGCTCCCATAAATATTTACGAACTACATCTTGGTTCTTGGAAGCGCCATGATAATGGAAATTATCTTTCATATCGTGATTTAGTGGACCATTTGATTCCTTACGTTAAAGAGATGGGGTATACCCACGTGGAAATATTGCCCATAACCGAGCATCCCCTAGAAATGAGTTGGGGATATCAAGTAAGTGGCTTTTTTGCACCGACGTCTAGGTTCGGAACACCCCACGATTTTATGTATTTAATAGACCAACTACACCAAGCGGGAATAGGGGTTATACTTGACCTCGTTCTTTCACACTTCCCAAAGGATGAGTTTGGACTTTATAACTTTGACGGAGTTCCGGAATACGAGTATTCCGATCCGTACAAATCGGAACATAAAGGCTGGGGCACCATGGTTTTTGATTATGGTAAAGGTGCAGTTAGATCATTTTTAACCTCGGTTGCTTGTTTTTGGCTTGAAAACTATCACGTAGACGGCTTGCGTTTAGATGCAGTTGCAAGTATGTTGTACTTAGATTATTGCAGAGAAGAGGGCGAGTGGAAACCCAACGTGTTTGGTGGAAACTATAACCTTGAAGCCGTTGATTTTATTAAGCAACTTAATAAAACCGTGTTAACAAAGTTCCCCAATGCAATGATGATTGCAGAAGAATCCACATCTTTTCCCATGGTTACAATGCCCCCGGATCTTGGTGGCCTAGGCTTTAATTTCAAGTGGAATATGGGCTGGATGAACGATATGTTAGCATACGTAAAGGTAGACCCATTCTTCCGTAAAGGCTCGCATGATAAGTTAACTTTCGGTATATCTTATGCTTTTAGGGAGAACTACGTGCTTCCCTTTAGTCACGACGAAGTGGTTCATGGTAAATGCTCCATGGTGTCCAAAATGCACGGCACCTACGAGGATAAGTTTAGAGCATTAAAAGCACTATATGCTTTCCAATATGCTCATCCCGGAAAGAAACTTAACTTTATGGGCAATGAAATTGGACAGTTCATAGAGTGGAACTATCTTAGACCCATAGATTGGTTCTTGCTTGACTATGATACCCATAGAAATATGCAAGGTTACGTTAAAAAACTAAACCATCTCTATACGGAGTATCCCGCTTTCTATCAACTAGACAACACTTACGACGGATTTAAGTGGCTGGTTGTGGATGATGCAGTACAAAACGTAGTTGCATTCTACCGTGAAGACGAAGAGGGCGATAGGGTTATAGCCATAATAAACTTTAGCGACGTTTGGCGTAAAGATTACACTTTTGGTGTTCCGGAAGAGGGTAAATATAAAGTTATTATGAACTCTAATGCCAGCGATTTTACAGGTGGCGACGTTTATGAAACACAAGAAGTTCCCATGCACGGACACGAACAATCATTAAAAATTATGCTAGAGGGTAACTCGGCTTTATATTTAAAATTAATCAAGGAGGAATAAAGATGCAAGTCAAAAAAGAATGCGTTGCAATGTTGCTTGCAGGCGGTCAAGGCACCCGTCTTGGCGCTCTAACACGTAAGGTAGCCAAACCTGCCGTTCCATTTGGAGGAAAGTATAGGATTATAGACTTCACTCTTTCCAATACTATTAACTCCGATATAGATACCATTGGCGTTCTTACCCAATATCAACCTTTTGACCTCAACCAATATATAGGTAACGGCCAACCTTGGGACTTGGACAGATTAGAAGGTGGTGCTTTCGTCTTACCCCCTTACCAAAAGGCTAAGAGTGGAGAATGGTACAAGGGTACTGCTAACGCTATCTACCAAAACATAGACTTCGTAGATCGTTACGATGCAGACTACGTACTAATTCTTTCCGGCGACCACATCTACAAGATGGATTATAACAAGATGTTACAATATCACATCGCTAAGGGCGCTGATTGTACTATAGCCGTTCAAAACGTTCCAATTGAAGAGGCTTCTAGATTTGGTATAATGAACACCGACGCCGACGATAAGATTTTTGAGTTTGAAGAAAAACCCAAGCAACCTAAATCCACCAAAGCAAGCATGGGCATTTACATCTTCACTTGGGCAAAACTAAAGAAGTACCTAATAGAAGACGAAGCAAACAAAGATTCTCACAACGACTTTGGTAAGAATATTATTCCCAATATGCTTAATGCGGGCGAAAAAATGTACACCTACGACTTTAAGGGATATTGGAAAGACGTTGGCACAATCTCTTCCTTGTGGGAAGCCAACATGGATATTTTAGATAGTCAAAGTGGCATAAATCTAAGCGATACCGAATGGAAGATTTATGCAAGAAATACTGCTGAGCCTCCACACTTCGTATCTAGTGGTGCAAAGATTAGAAACAGCGTAGTTTCCGAAGGTTGCGTTGTACAAGGTAACGTTGTTAACTCCATTATTTCTCGTAGCGCAATTATAGAAAAGGGTGCTACCGTAAGCGATAGTATCGTAATGCCAAACGCAGTAGTTAAGGCAGGTGCAACCGTAAATCATTCCATTATAGGATGGGAAGCAGTTATAGAAAGTGATGCCAAAGTAGGCGAATTCCAAGAAAAGGCTATTGCAGGCGAATGGCAAATTGCAGTAGTTGGTCCTAACGTAACCGTAAAGAGCGGTGAAGTTGTAGAAGCAGGCGCAATGCTACAGGAGGAAAACTAATATGAATAAAAAGATGTTAGCAATACTTTTTGCAAGTGGTAACGAATCTAAACTTAACGAGTTGACGTTACATCGTACAACCGCATCGCTACCCTTTGCAGGTAGATATAGACTTATTGACTTTGCCCTTTCCAATTGCGTAAACTCTGGCGTAACCAGAATAGGCATCATAACCCGTAACAACTATTCTTCCCTAATGGACCACATTCGTATGGGCCGTGACTGGGACCTTAATCGTAAGAATAGTGGTATAGCCGTATTCCCTCCCTTTGGTTTGAATACATCTAGAGACGTTTATAAGGGCAAGATTGAGGCTCTCTATACCGTACTAGACTTCTTAGAGAAGGCTCCAGAAGATTACGTTTGCGTATCAAACTCTAATATTGCAAGCAATATTAAACTTGACGATATACTAGACGAGCATATCAAAAGAGGTGCAGACCTCACTATGCTTTGCCACAAAGCAAACGTAACCAGTTCTAAGCGCGTTATCATTACTAAGAATGAAAATGACGTTGTAACCGACCTTTGCCAAGTAGAAATTCCTTCCAGCGAAGAAAAACTGGTTTCCCTTAACATTTACGTTGTAAGAAAGGATCTTCTCATTAGTTGGGTAGAACAAGCATACGCTCGTGGATACGTTGACTTTGAAAAGGATATCCTCTTCCGTGAAGTGGAAAACGGCAAGATTTACGCAAAAGAACTTCTTACCTATGCTGCAATAGTAGACGACGTAAAGACTTACTACAACGAGTCCATGAAGGTTCTTGCAGACGACGTTCGTAATGAACTCTTTGAAACCGGCAGAAAGGTATACACTAAGGTTAAGGATAGCGTTCCCACCATTTATGGTGAAAAGGCAGAAGTTTCAAATAGCCTTATTGCAGATGGTTGCGTAATCAATGGTATCGTAGAAAACTCCATTCTATTCCGTGACGTTAGAATAGAAGAGGGTGCCGTTGTTAAAAACTCCATTATAATGGAGCACGGTGTAGTTATGAAGGGTGGTCAAATTGGTTATACCATTACCGATAAGAGCGTAGTAATTGGCGCAAATCGTCAAATTTCCGGCTCTGAAGATTACCCCATCGTAATCGTGAAGAACAAAAAGGTATAAGAAAACTAAAAATTAATTTAGCCCACGCTAAGCGCGGGCTACAAACATTTAAGGAGATATATTATGAAAGTATTATTTGCTTCAGCGGAAGCCGCTCCATTTATTAGAACGGGCGGACTAGGAGACGTAGCAGGGGCACTTCCCCAAGCGCTAAAAGCAAACGGAGTTGAATGTGCAGTTATTCTTCCTCTTTACCAAGATATGAAGGCAGAATATCGCAATAGTTTACATTTTGTTGGATCAACCACCGTTCCTCTAGGTTGGCGTAACCAATACGTAGGCGTATTTAAGAGCGCAGTTGACGGAGTAGTTTATTACTTTATTGACAACGAGTTCTATTTTAAACGTAAAGGTCTTTACGGTCACTTTGACGATGGCGAAAGATTTGCATACTTCTCAAGAGCAATTCTAGAGGTTTTACCCTTAATAGGTTATTACCCCGACGTACTTCACGTTAACGACTGGCAAACTGCACTTGCGCCTCTTTTCCTAGACTGCTTCTACCGTGACAAGGAAGAGTACAAGGGCATTAAGACCGTTCTTGCAATCCACAACATAGAGTTCCAAGGTTGCATGGATAGATATGCAATAGGTGACGTATTTGGCATTCCGGCATCCTATAGTTCAATTGCTGAGTACCGAAACGATGCAAATATGCTAAAAGCCGGCATAGAGGCAAGTAATAAGGTAGTTACCGTATCTCCCACTTATGCAGGAGAAATTTTGGACAAGTTTTATAGTTACGGATTAGATGCAATACTAGAAGAAAGAAAGTACAAACTTTCCGGTATAGTAAACGGCATAGACGTAAATCTTTATAACCCTAAAACCGACAAAGCATTGTTTAAAAACTACGATCATCGTTCCTACGGACAAAAGGCAGTTAACAAGCACGGTCTACAAGAGTTATTGGGCCTACCCGTATGCGACAAACCCTTAATCGGTATGGTAACCCGTCTAACCACCCAAAAAGGTATAGACCTTGTTCTAGGCGTTATCCATGAGATTTTGGAAAAGGACGTTCAACTAGTAGTCCTTGGGACCGGAGAATGGAAGTTTGAAAACGCACTCCAAGAAATCGGTAAACAATATCCCACTAAACTCGCAACGGCAATTTATTTCTCTGGTGATATGGCATCTAAGATTTACGGAGCAAGCGACTTGTTCCTAATGCCTTCTAAGTTTGAGCCTTGTGGCCTTTCTCAAATGATAGCAATGCGCTATGGTAGTATACCGATAGTAAGAGAAACCGGTGGACTTAAGGACACCGTTATACCTTTTAATCCGGTAGAGGGCACCGGTGTTGGCTTTACATTTAAGAGTTACAACGCTCATGATATGTTAGATGCCATCAATCGTGCTCTAGAGTGCTACGGAGACTCAAAACTTTGGCGCAACGGCGTAGTTAAAAACGCCATGAAGGTAGACTTTAGTTGGAAGAAGTCTGCAGAACAATACATTGAACTTTATAAATCACTTTAATATACACGTGTAGCAAAACAGGAGGCTAAATGACAAACGTAAGTAAAACACAGTTGAGAGAACTCGTTGAACTTAAACTTGCCAAAAACTTTGGTGTAAGGTACGACGAGGCTTCCGAATCCACCATGTTCCGCGCTCTAGGTTTGGTAACCAAAGACCTACTCACCCAAAAGCGTGTTGAATATAAGACTAAAGTACGCAACGAAGGTTACAAGCAAGTTTACTATATGTCAATGGAATTCTTGCTAGGTAGATCTTTACGCAACCACCTTTACAACATGGGCATTCTTGATACGGCAACCGAAGTTATGAACGAACTCGGCTTTGATATGGACAAGATAATTGCCGTTGAACCCGATGCTGGTCTAGGTAATGGTGGTCTAGGTAGGCTTGCAGCAGCATATATGGATTCACTTACCGCGCTGGGATATCCGGCAGGCGGTTTCTCCATCCGTTACGACTATGGTATTTTTGAGCAAAAAGTTGTAGATGGTTGGCAAATGGAAATGCCGGATAGATGGCTAGAGCAAGGTGACGTATGGTTTAATAAGAGAAGCGAAGTCTTTGAAGTTAAATTTGGTGGTCACATTGATGAAAGATGGGAAAACGGTAGACTTATTTGTGAGCAAAAAGATCACACGACCATTCTGGCAGTACCCTATGATATGAACATTTCGGGCTATGGCTCGGACGCAGTTAACGTGCTTCGCTTGTGGAGCGCAAAAGCACCCGTTGAACTTGATATGCAAATGTTCTCTCGTGGCGAATACGTTAAGGCCATAGAGGCAAAGGCAATGGCAGAGGCTATCAGTAAGGTTCTATATCCTGCAGATAACCATACCGAAGGTAAGTCTCTAAGACTTAAACAACAATATTTCTTCGTTTCTGCATCTATTCAATCCATAATTAAGAAGCATCTCATTAGCAATAAGGACCTTTCTAACTTGGGTGAAAAGGTGGCAATTCACATTAATGATACTCACCCCACTCTTTGTATTCCCGAACTAATGAGAATACTACTTGACGACTATGGATATTCTTGGGATGATGCTTGGAAGACGGTAACCGAGGTTATTTCTTATACCAACCACACCGTTATGCAAGAGGCACTAGAAAAATGGCCCCAAAGTCTATTTATGAGCCTTCTTCCCAGAATTTATCAAATCATTAAGGAAATCAACCAACGTTATTGTGCAGATCTTTGGAACGTATTCCCCGGAGATTGGAATAGAATCGCAAACAACGCAATACTTAGTGACTTTGAAATCCGTATGGCAAACCTATGCCTAGTTGCTTCTCATACCGTAAACGGCGTTTCTCAACTCCACAGCGACATTCTTAAGGACGACGTATTCTCCGATTACTATAAGGTCGCACCCGAAAAGTTTACTAACGTAACAAATGGTATAACCCATCGTAGATGGCTAGCAGAAGCAAACCCATTGTTAACTGAATATCTAAAAGAATTAATAGGGGACAAGTTCTTAAAAGATGCTAGTGAACTAGAAAACCTAATGAAATACCAAGGTAACACTCAAGTTCTAGACAGATGGGCAGAAATTAAACTAAAGAATAAAGAGCGTCTTGCAGAGTACGTTAAGAAATCAAATAACGTTATCCTTGACCCCAACTCTATATTTGACGTTCAAGTAAAGAGATTACACGAGTATAAGCGTCAACTTCTTAACGCGCTACAAATACTACACCTTTACAATCGCTTAAAGGAAAATCCCAACCTAGATATTGCTCCCAGAACGTTTATATTCGGCGCTAAAGCAGCAAGCAGTTATTATATTGCAAAACTCATAATTCGCCTAATTTATATGATTGGCGAAGTAGTTAATAACGATAAGTCCATAAACGGAAAACTCAAGGTTGTATTCCTAGAAAACTATCGCGTTTCCCTTGCTGAAATCATAATGCCCGCAGCAGAAATAAGTGAACAAATCTCAACTGCCGGCAAGGAAGCAAGTGGTACCGGTAACATGAAGTTTATGATTAACGGTGCCGTTACTCTTGGTACTATGGACGGCGCAAACGTTGAAATCCACGAAAGAGTAGGCGATGAAAATATCTTTATCTTCGGACTACTAACCGAGGAAGTAGAAAAGTTGCGCGCTCACTATAACCCCACTGAGTACTACTCAAAAGACCTACGCATTAAGCAAATCATAGACCAACTTAGAGTAGGTATTGGTGGCGTAAGTTTTGCTGAACTTGCAGATAATCTAACCCGTGCTCGTGGTGGTGCAGATCCGTACATGGTTCTTGCAGACTTCGGTTCATACGTAGATGCTCAAGCAAGAGTAGATGCTACTTACAAAGATAAATATCGCTTCCAAAAGATGAGTCTAGTTAATACTGCAAAGGCAGGATTCTTTGCTGCAGATCGTAGTGTGGAAGAATACGCACAACGTATCTGGGGACTCAAAAGCGTTAAATAAGAAACCCAAAATACGTACTTATGCTAAAATTTGATTCACGTAATACAACGTACAAAGCACCCTTTGGCGCGGTAGCAACCCACCAAAGGGTGAACCTTTTATTCCCCGTAAACAAAGTGCTTGGCGCAAACGGGGTACTTCTTGTTGTGCGTGGAGAAAAGACTTGGAAGTTAGACATGCACTATGCCGGCTCTAGTGAAGAATACGACAACTATAAGATAGAGTTTATTCTTCCTACTGAAGGTATCTACTACTATAGGTTTGAAGTTATAACCCCCAAAGGACACCTTTTCATTGGTAGAGATGAAAGTGGCAAGGCAATTGCCGGCGACTGGCTTCCCGAGTGGCAACTTACATGTTTTAAAGACACCTATACGACTCCCAAGTGGCTTAAAGGCGGGGTTATCTATCACATTTTCCCAGATAGATTTAATAGGCTTGAAGACGGCGTACGTCCTCTAAAAGGATCCTTTAAAGATTGGAACGATCCACTTACTATCGTTGATCCCGACGGGGTATATCGCGCAAACGATTTTTATGGTGGAAACGCAATGGGTGTTAAGGAAAAATTACCATACCTAAAAGACTTGGGTATAACTTGCATCTATTTTTCTCCCGTTTTTGAATCGTATTCCAATCATCGTTACGATACAGCCGACTATACTAAAATAGATAGGCTTTTTGGTACAGAAAAAGAGTTTAAAGAACTCATAGACGAGGCTGAAAAGTATGGCATAAGCATTATTTTAGACGGCGTCTTTAATCACACCGGCGCAGACTCTATTTACTTTAATAAGTTTGGTACATATCCTGAAAAGGGTGCTTACCAATCTAAAGATAGCAAATATTACGACTGGTTCACCTTCCAAGAGTTCCCCGACGTTTATGATTGTTGGTGGGGATGTACGGTCGTTCCTACCGTTTCAAGGAAGGCAAGCGAATTCCAAGACTTTATTACCATGGAGGGTGGCGTTATAGATAAATGGACCAAACTTGGCGTTAAAGGTTGGAGATTAGACGTCGTAGACGAACTTTCAACCCCGTTTGTTAGGGCAATAAGACGCTCTGCAAAACGTGTAGGAAATGAAATTGCCGTAATAGGCGAGGTATGGGAAGACGCTAGCACTAAGGAGAGTTATGGTGAGAAACGCACTTATTTCCTTGGGGAAGAGTTAGACGGCGTTATGAATTACCCATTCCGTAAAGCCATTATAGACGTCATTCTTAAAAAGGATGGTATTGCATTTAAGAATGCAGTCTATGAAATAATGGAAAACTATCCTAAGGATGCACTCGCTTGTTGTATGGGGCTGGTTGGCACCCACGATACAATTAGAATACTAAACGTGCTTGCGGAAACTCCAATTCCTGAAACAAAGAAAGAAAAACTTGATTACGTTCTCTCAAAGGAAGAGTACGATAGAGGTATAAGGCGTGTAAAACTAGCATCTGCACTCCAATTTTTCCTACCCGGAGTACCCACCGTCTACTATGGAGATGAAATTGGAATGGATGGTTTTGAAGATCCCATTAACCGTCGTCCTTATGCTTGGGATAATCCCAATATGGAACTTTTAAACCACTATAAAATGCTTGGAAAGTTGCATGCTGAATTCGGCCTTGCAGATGCTGAAATCAACGCGTTAAAGGGCATAGTAGAGATTAAGAGAGGGGGATATATCCTCAGGGTAAACCTAACGGAAGAAGCCTTTGAAATAATTCGCAACTAAATTTTGAGAAAATAAAAAAGGGAGCAATTCGCTCCCTTTTTTTTGTACTTAAACGTTATTAAATTATTTGGTATCCTTGAACACAAAGTTATTGTTTTCTATACCCAAAGTCTTTTTTGCCATATCCCTAAGTACGAATTTTTGGATTTTGCCACTTGCAGTCATGGGCATCTTATTTATGAACTCAACGAAGGAGGGAACCTTGTGGCGAGCCATGTTGTTGGCAACGTAATTTTGGATATCTTTGGTGGTAACGGAACTGCCGGCACGTTTGGTTACGAATGCGTATGCCTCTTCGCCGTATTTCTCACTGGGAACTGCAACGATTTGAACGTCTACTACGTCGGGGTGAGTGTAAATGAAGTCTTCTATTTCTTTGGGGAAGATGTTTTCACCACCACGGATAATCATATCCTTTAATCTACCGGTAATCTTATAGTATCCATCGTCGTCTTTTACTGCGATATCGCCGGTGTGTAGCCAGCCGTCCTTATCAATTGCTTGAGCAGTTGCTTCGGGCATTTTATAGTAGCCTTTCATTACGTTGTAACCACGAACAACAAATTCACCGGGGGTGCCGTTAGGTACGTCTTCTCCTGTTTCTGCATCAACAATTTTGGTTTCCATAAAGGGAAGTTCTTTACCAACGGTAGATACGCGATGTTCTAAAGTTTCATCAGTAGTAGTCATGGTACAAGCAGGGCTTGCTTCCGTTTGTCCGTAGGTAATGGTTATTTCCTTCATGTTCATCTTTTCTATAACGTCTTGCATAACTTTAATGGGGCAAGGAGATCCTGCCATTATGCCGGTACGAAGAGAACTAAAGTCATAGCGATTGAAATCACGGTGCTCAAGCATTCTTATGTACATGGTGGGAACGCCGTGTACAGCAGTACACTTTTCGTATTCAATAGCATGCATAACCTTCATGGGAGTGTACCATAATAGGGGAACCATTGCAGTACCGTGGGTAACGCTTGCCATAATTGC
>JAZSKG010000267.1:0-4668 GCA_045534735.1 Candidatus Stercoripulliclostridium sp. | reverse complement strand
CTTCGCGCTACCATAGAGGTAAGTGGCAACATAGTTAAGAACGTAAAAAGCGTTACCGTACCAAATACTCGTGGCCTAAAAGGCATAGAAGCCGCCCTTTCCGCAGGTATAGCCCTTGGCAATCACGAAAAAGAACTCTCCGTTTTAAGTGAAATTAGCGAAGAAGAAGCACCTATCGTAGCAAAATTCCTAGAAAGTTTCCCTATAGAAGTAAAACGCTCTTGCTCTGACGAAATTTTTGAAATCGGAGTTACCCTATACTCCCAAAACCATTCAGCTTACGTAAAACTCGTTGGCGACCACACCAATATAACCTTAATTAAGCTAGATAATGAAGTCTTACTGGAAAACAATAAGGCTATCCCACAAAAGCAAGCAGATAGAAGTTCACTTTCCATTGAAAGCATAATTGAGTTTGCAGACACCCTTAATATTGACGACGTTAAAGAGGTTCTGGAAAGGCAGATAGAGTGCAACATGGCAATTGCAGAGGAAGGCCTTAAAAACGATTATGGTGCAAATATTGGTAAAGTATACCTCTCTGGCGACCCCAAGAACATAAAGGTTCGTGCAAAAGCATACGCCGCCGCCGGTTCTGACGCAAGAATGAATGGTTGCGAATTACCGGTTATTATAAATAGTGGTTCCGGCAACCAAGGTATGACCACCTCTATTCCCGTTATAATTTACTCTAGACATCTAGGTATAGGACATGAAACGCTACTGCGCGCACTTGCCCTTTCAAACCTAATAACCATTCATTTAAAAACCGGCATAGGTACCCTTTCTGCTTACTGTGGCGTTATATCTGCAGGCGCCGCCGCCGCTTGTGGCATAGTGTATCTTCGTGGTGGTAAATTTGAAGCCATCGCGCACACCCTAGTTAATGCTCTTGCATCCAGCAGTGGTATTATTTGTGACGGCGCAAAAGCAAGTTGCGCTGCAAAAATAGCCCTTGCCGTAGAAAGTGGACTACTTGGTATGGATATGTACTACCACGATTGTCAATTCTATGCAGGAGACGGCATAGTAAAACAAGGCGTTGAAGCCACCATAAAATCCATTTCCCGTCTAGCCTACGTAGGAATGAAAGAAACGGATAAAGAAATCATAAATATTATGATAGACGACTAAAAAGGAGCCATAAGGCTCTTTTTTGTTTACCATACCACCATAAATCTACGTTTAAACCTTCATTTTTCGCACTCTAAAACAGTTTATTTTATACTTAAAATATTTTTTTACAAAATACGACATAATTTTGTAAAAAATTCAATAAAAATAATCGCTATATTATTGCAAAATGTCGCAATGATTGGTATAATAGCCCCAGGAAGTACAAAACTCCTCGTTTTTAAACGAAACCCTTACCATTAATGGCAAAATATAATATTAAAAAATAAAGCAAAGCGTTCGTTTTGTTTTGAAATCATGCAAATTTTCTCAAGGAGGAATAATAAATTCTATGGTTAAACTTTCCTGCCTCTCTGTCGGCATACCTGAAGATCTACTTTCACAACTATCATCTTGCAGACCTTACGAACTAACGTTTAGCGCATCTGCAAAAGATATACAAGAAGGCGAAGTCTTGCTTGAAAAACTTATAGTTCAATCGGTGCTTATTTACATAGATAACCCAAACGTTACCACGTTAAAGTTCATTGAGTTTTGCAAGAGCCTACCTTCTCGCCCCATTGTTGCAGTTATTTGTGACAACGTAAATCACTTTGAGGGCATCGCTCACCTCGTACTATCTTTTAAAGAAAGTGCGCCGGATATTGCTAGCAAATTACTTAACATGCCTCTAGCCAAAAGAGAAACCATAGAAATAAATACCAAAGATAAAGTATTAGACGAGCGCCTTGCTAATATTTTCATATCGGCAGGTATTCCACCACACATCAAGGGATATCAATTTTTGCGTGAAGCGGTAAAGCAAGCCGTAAACGACCCCAGTATGATTAACAATATTACGAAAATGCTTTATCCTGCAGTAGCAGAAAGATTTAACACCAGTCCGAGCAAAGTTGAAAGAGCCATTCGCCATGCCATTGAGGTCGCTTGGTCTCGTGGGAAAATTGAAAACATCAATAATATATACGGCATAAAAATATTTTCTCGTGGCGACAAACCAACCAACGGCGAATTAATTGCTTTAGTTAGCGATAAACTACTTATTGAGTGCAGTTGATTTAACCCTAACAAGTACTTTAAATAATGGCCTAAAAAGAAGAGAAACCGTAATTAAGGTACAAAACAATTGTGGAATTAGGGAGGTTAAGGAAAGGGTAGCATAGGCTTCCCACTCCTCTCTTCCCAGTCCGTAAAACAATGGCGTTAGAACGTTGTCTAGCGCAGTAAAAATTGCCGTTAGAATAAGTGCCAATGCAATTATCATCACGTGTTTTAAAGGCGTTACGGCGCCTTTAAACACCTGTCGCAATCCCCCGATGGTGATTACAAATAGATTATAATATATTAGATACAATATAATTACGTTAGGGAAAAATCCAAAAATGAAACATCTTAGTAGCGAAAATGCCGTCGCAACTATTAACCCTCGCCTAATTCCAAACACGTAAGCAAAAGTAAGTAGCAGTATTGTTACTACTTCTACCCCGGAAATGGTGGATAGCGCCACTTGTCCACCTATCAATAAGGCTACATATAAGCCTAATATCGCGACCTCTTTCCCTTTTCTCATTCTAGAAAGTCTGATATACGAAAACGTAGGTTGCACCACTTACCAGTGGTAATGATTCTACTCCCAAAGTTGCAGAGCCCAGTTTTTCATTTTTGTACTCATACTCACCCCAAGCCGTATTGGAATACTCCTCTAGGTCAACGTATATCATCCAGTATGAGTTAAGGGTGTTTTCTTTACCATTGATGGATACCACCATTCCATCTTTTACTTCGTAATCCAATTTCCCCTTTTGAGAAAGATATTCCATGTAATCAATTAAACGTTCGCCATCTTCCACATCATAACTTTGGGGAACGGAAAGCACCACTTCATCTTCATTTTTAGTGCATCCAACAGAAGCAAATAAAATGCTTACAATAAAAACAATTACTAAACTTTTAAGTACTTTTTTCATACCTTCTCCTTATAAAAAATGCGCACCCAGGGTACGCAAAAGTAGAGCATAATGCTCTGCGATTTTCTTCGTAACCAAGATTTTTCGCTCATAAGGGGCGGTAGGTTATCGGACTTTTACCGTAATGAACGTTGTGGCGTAATTCCAACGCGCTTCCCCTACTCTCTGCAATGCAACTCGCCCCCCTATTAAGTTGTCTATCTCACTATTTCTTCCGCGTATCTTACCGTTTCCATAGCGTCCTTACAATATCTATCGGCGCCTATCTTTTCGGCATATTCTTTGGTTAATACAGCGCCACCTACTACAATTTTACACCAAGAAGCCTCTTTGCGCAACAATTTAATGGTTTCTTCCATGCTAGGCACCGTTGTAGTCATAAGGGCGCTTAGCCCACAAATAGGCGCATTGCTTTCCTTAACTGCTTGTACAATTTTTTCAGGACTCACGTCTTTACCAAGGTCAATAACGTTGAACCCATAGTTTTCAAGTAGTAATTTAACTATGTTTTTACCTATATCGTGAACGTCACCCTTGACAGTCGCAAGCACGAAATTGCCCCTAGACGTACCACCCTTAGGCATCGTCGCCTTTATTTTCTCAAAAGCACTCTTGCTTACGTCTGCACTCATAAGTAGGCCGGGAAGATATACCTTTCCCTTCTCGTAAGCAACACCCACTTCATCTAACGCCGGTATGATTTCCTCATTTATGATTTCAAGAGGTAAGCGATCCTTTAGCAGTTTGTCAACCTCCATTAAAGCACTTTCACGCAGTCCTTTAACTATGGCTTCCCTTAAAGAGGTTGTGCCATCGCTTACACTATTTTGGGTAGTCGCATTGTCTAATCTAGAAACCTCTTCTGCAAACCCAATATAGTCATTAAAATTGTCGTCCATTCCCTTTAATGCATTAAAGGTATAGTAGGCTTTCATCATTTCGTTTGATAAAGGATTTATGATGCCTGCAGAAAGTCCACGTTCTAATGCTAGGGTAAAGAAGGTTGCGTTAATTAAATCTCTTGAGGGCAAACCGAAGGAAACGTTAGATACGCCAAGCGAAGTCTTAATGCCCATTTGTGAGAGCATTTCTACTGCTTTTAGCGTTTCCATACCGGCTTCTTTATCGGCGCCTATAGTTAGTGCAAGTGGGTCTACGATAATATCTTTTGATGCTATGCCGTATTTATCTGCGCGCGCAATAATCTTCTTTGCTATTTCAACCCTTTCCTCTGCTTTAGCGGGAATACCGTTTTCGTCTAAAGTAAGGGCTATTACTACTCCACCGTACTTTTTAACCAATGGGAATACCTCTTTCATACTCTCTTCTTTGCCACTAACAGAGTTAACAAGTGCTTTACCATTGTAAATACGCAAAGCCTCCTCCATAGCCTTGGGGTTAGAGGTATCAATTTGAAGCGGTAGACTTACAACTGCTTGTATACTCTCCACCACGTCTTTAAGCATAGAAACTTCGTCTATACCGGGCACACCGACGTTAACGTCCAGCACGTGAACGCGTTTTTCTTCTTGTTTTACACCCTCGTTTATGGCATAATTAACGTCGC
>JAZSKG010000272.1:0-10542 GCA_045534735.1 Candidatus Stercoripulliclostridium sp. | reverse complement strand
GGCCTCCGACTTTTTGAGGTGCTGCTAAACCAACGCCATCGGAAGTGTGCAAAGTTTCTATCATATCGTCTAATAGTTGATGTAGTCTTTCATCAAATACTTCAACTTCTCTTGCCTTTCTGCGTAATATTGCTTCGCCTTCTTGAAAAATATTTCTTACTGCCATAATTTCTCCTATAGCATCTGTTGCGGATTTATTTCCGTAAATACAGATACTTTATCCGTATTACCCTTATTTGCAACTTCACATATAGTTTTCAGAATCTCTTCTTCAAACTCGTTATCTATCCAAATTACTATTTGATAACGATAAAAATTCCTTAGCCTTTTAATGGGCGCCGTCATCTTTTGAATGTTACGTATGCCTTTAGTTTTACTTTTATATATTGCCAGTTCGCTAGTTAATTTATCTGCACCGGCTCTAGCCTCACTTTGATACTCGCTAAGAACTAATAATCTTACTATTTTCGTAAAAGGTGGATACTTCGTTAGTTCTCTAGCATTAATTTCCTTCCTAAAGAAACCTTGATAATCGTACTCTTTTGCAAAGCCGTATACGTAGTGCCTAGGTGAATAGGTTTGCATTATTACTTGACCGGCCTTTTGCTCTCTACCAGCCCTACCTGCAACCTGCGTAATTAGTTGGAAGGTCCTTTCTGCCGAACGATAGTCACTATAATAAAGAGATAGATCAGCATCTATAATCCCAACTAAAGTTACGTTTTTAAAGTCATGTCCTTTGGCTATCATTTGGGTACCAACCAATACGTCGGCTTTACCTTCTCCAAAATCCGATAGAATCCTTAGGTAACTATCTTTACTCTTGGTAGTGTCGTTATCCATACGCAAAACCCTTGCTTCCGGGAACAACCTAATTACTTCATCTACGACCTTTTCGGTTCCTGTTTTTCCCTCTTTAAGGTCCGTATATCCACATTTCGGACAAGTGTTAATAGTTTTGTATTTTGCTCCACAATAGTGACAACGTAAACTTTCATCCTCCTGGTGGTAGGTTAAACTCACGTCACAATTGGGGCACTTGGGAACGAAACCACAATTCCTACATCTCTTAAATGAAGCATATCCACGCCTATTGAGGAACAACATGGCTTGATTGCCTTCTTTGAGTGTTTCTTCTAGTGCAGAGATGAGTCTAGCAGAAAATACCCCTAGATTACCGGCCCTAATTTCATCACGCATATCTACCGTTTCAATTAGAGGCATTTGTTTTTTGTTCACTCTATTTTTAAGAGTGATTAGGGTATACTCTCCATTCTTTGCTTTGTGGTAAGATTCTAGAGATGGTGTAGCGCTTCCTAAAATTAGTTTTGCATTGTTGTACTTTGCCCTGCACTCTGCAACTTCGTGAGTAAAATATCTTGGGTTGGACTCTGACACGTAACTGTTATCATGTTCCTCATCTATGATAATTACTCCAACGTTCTTAAGTGGCGCAAATACGGCACTTCTAGCCCCTAGTGCAACTTGTGCTTCGCCAAGTAGTAATCTTCGCCATTCGTCGTATCTTTCGCCGTCTGAAAGCCCACTATGTAATACGCTTACTTTATCTCCAAATCTAGACCTAAAGATTCCGTGAATTTGAGGTGTTAATGAGATTTCCGGAACTAGCATTATTGCCGTTTTATTCTCTTTGAGCGCATGCTCTATAACGTTCATGTAAATTTCCGTTTTGCCACTACCGGTAACCCCATGTACAAGATAGGTTCCCGTTTTTCCATTATTAATAACGTTAACTGCTTCGCGCTGTTCATCTGTCAAAGAAAAGACTTTGTTTTCCCTCTTTAGGCTAAACGGGGAGCGCTTCTCTTCTAGTTCTTGCCTGATGAGAATACCCTTTTCCACCAAACTTTTAACGGCTGAAGGCGAATACTCGCTATTTAGTTCGCTCTCTAGTATCGTACCGAGTTTCTCTAGTTTTATAACGATGGCGCGTTGTGCCTTTGCGCTTTTAGAAACCAAATTTAAACTATCTTCTAACGTTAAATCGTTATTGTAAGAAAGATAGTTTTTCTTTAAAACCTTTACTCTTCCACCGCGAAGTTTTGCCGGCACAAACAATCTTAAACAATCAATTAATCTAAGATTCTTTGTTGACATAAACCTAGCAAGTTCTATCATTTCCGGAAGAATTACAGGGTATTCGTCAAGTTTCATTATGATATCTTTTATATCATACTTACAGGTGGTCGTTTCTTTTTTGCCCACGACAAAACCCTCCACTTGGCGTCTTCCAAACGGCACCAAAACGCGATGCCCTACTTCTACGCTAAATGGAGCATGATAATCGAAAACCTTGTCTATTTCCGAATTTGAGATATCAACTATAACTTCGTAAAACATTAACTAAATTTCAAGTAGTGTATCTAATATAACGTTCGCTAGTTCTACTTTGGGCATTTTTTCCAGACAAGTCATAGCACCATTTCTAGTAATTAGGGTTGCTATGTTTGTGTCTACATTAAAGCCTGCACCCTCTTGAGTAACGTCGTTTGCAACCATTAGGTCGCCGTTTTTTGCATGCAATTTTTTAATGGCGTTTTCTATTAGATCATCTGTTTCCGCTGCAAAAACTACAAGTTGTTTATTGCCCTTATTTGCCCCGACTTCTTTAGCAATATCGGGATTTTTTACAAGTTCTAGGGTCAAACTCTCACTCTTTATCTTGCTTTCTTGATAGTTTTTAACCCTGTAATCTCCAGGTGCTGCAGCCATAATAACAGCATCAACCCTCTCTAGATTTCCCATTACGGCAGAACGCATTTCCTCTGTGGTTTGAACGTTTATAACCTCTGCGCCCTTGGGTGGTTGTACAGTTACTTTACCTTTAACAACTATAACGTTACCACCTCTATCAATTACGGCTTCTGCAATGGCCATTCCCATTTTACCAGAGGAACGATTGCTTATAAATCTTACTCCGTCAATGGGCTCTTCCGTTCCACCTGCAGTAACCATTATGGTTTTACCGCGATAGTCGGGATTGGGTGTTAATGCCTTATCTACTATGGAAACAATGTTAATAGGTTCTTCCATCTTGCCTTTGCCTACGTCACCACAAGCAAGTCTTCCTTCGGTTGGCTCAATAAAGAGATATCCCAGTTTCTTCAACTTTTCTATATTTGCCTGAGTTATGGGATTAAGATACATATTCGTATTCATCGCAGGACAAATATAGACGGGAGCCTTGGTTGCAGATATTGTCGTAGTAAGCATATCGTCGCAAATACCCTCTGCAATTTTAGCAATTACGTTTGCAGTTGCAGGGGCTATGACAAAGGCAGAAGCAAGTTTCGCATAACTAATATGCTCAACTTCAAACTCCCTTTCTTTATCAAAGGTTTCAATAACTACTTTGTTATTAGACAACGTTTCAAAGGTTAAAGGAGTAACGAATTCGGTAGCATTGCGCGTCATAACAACTCTAACGTCATAGCCTAGTTTTACAAATCTAGATACTATTTCGCAAGATTTATATATTGCAATGCCACCACTAACTCCTAAAATGATGGTTTTTTTCATTACTTGTTAACAACGATTTTGATTTTGTCTTCGTAGATTTCTTTTGCTGCATAAGAAACTGCTTTAACGTTAGCATTTTCTAGAGTTTCTGCTTCCATGTCTTGCAAATCTTTTGCGCGCTTGGTGATGCCGAGAACAAGAGCGTAACGGCAAGGTGCTTTCTTGATAAGTTTGTCAATGGGAGGTTCAATCATAATTATATTCTCCTTTTAAATTATTCTAGATTTTGTATTTGTTCACGTATCATTTCAATTTGATTTTTGAGGAATAATACGCGTTTTGTTATGTACATATCGTTACATTTAGAACCAATAGTATTGGTTTCACGGTTTGCCTCTTGGGTTAAGAAATCCAATTTTTTACCGACGGCGCCACCTTCGTTAAATATATCTTGATAATGGGCAAGGTGTCCACGCAAGCGAGTTATTTCTTCATCAACGTTAGCCCTATCAATAAATACTGCAACTTCCAAAGCAATTCTTCCTTCATCTATTTCTGTTTGTGAAAGTGCTTCCTTGACACGAGCAGTAAGTTTTTCACGATATTCAGTTGCAACTTCCGGAACACGGGTAGCAATTTCTTCTACTGCATTGGCAATATCTTTTAACTTCAATTTTATGTCAGCAACCAGTCTATCGCCTTCATTTTTGCGCATTTCTAGAAGATTATCTAGTGCTATTTCGGTTGCTTCTTTAACTAGAGATGCAAGTAATTCTTCGTCTTCTTCCAATGCCGTGGTTTTTACCATATCGGGGACACGAATAATGGACTCGGCAGTAATATCGTTTTGGTATCCAAGTTTTTGCAATTCTTCCCCTATTTGCTTGTATCCTTCTGCAAGTGCTACGTTAAGAGCAACCGTAGAAACAACTCTTGAGTCTTCATAAGTCAAATAAACGTCGGCATGACCACGCTTGATTTTTGCATTCAAAAGATTACGCAATACGTTTTCCGCAAATTGGAAATTTCTTGGCATCTTAAAGGTAAAGTCGGAAAATCTATGATTTACCGTTTTAATTTCAATAGTTATTTTTCTTTGGTCTCTTTCGGCGATACCCTTGCCGTAACCTGTCATACTGTACATATTATTCTCCAATTTTGCGGTACAACTCGTCGCGCTCCGCAAATACTTTGCTTTTTTCTCCGTTTTCATCTATTACGTAAAGATTGTTTCCTTCCGTAATTTCACCTATGATAGTTGCTTCTATATCCTCTTTTTCAATTATCTCTTTCAACCCTTCAACGTTGTTAGAAATAATTATCATGCTTCCACTTGAAATAAGTTTATAGGGATTAACGCCCAATTTAGAACATATCTTCTTTGTTAAAACTGAAACCGGAATAAGGGTAGATTTTACCTCTATGCCGATGTTAGTGATATCGCAAATCTCTGCTAATGCACCAAGTATTCCACCTTCTGTAACGTCATGCATTACGGCGCAAATACCACTTTCCCTTACGAGTTTAGCCTCAAGCATAACGGAAGTTTTTTCCGAGTAATCTTTAATTTCCCCTAATTCAGCCTCGTTCAAATTGAGTTTTTGGGCATATTGCTCTGCTAAAATAAAAGTTCCTTCAAGTGCAATATTTTTAGTCACTAAAATTTTATCACCAACTTTAGGTTGGTAAGGAGTAAAATCAAGCGCTCTTTTTCCAATACCTACCGCATTAACAATGGGACGATTAACGGCATCGGTAAACTCCGTGTGACCACCTATGATTTCCGCGTTCCAGTTTTGGGCTTCGCATTCTGCATCTTGCATAATTCTTTTAACGTCGCCCTCATCCATACTTTCAGGAAGTAATAAAGTTAAAAGTACTGCAACCGGCTCACCGAATCCTGCAGAAACGTCATTTAAAACAACTTTAACGGCAAGGGAGCCAATTTCCTTTGTTGCACCTGTAATGGGATCGGTATGCACTACAAACGTTCCTTCACCCATAAAAGAAGCGCAGTCCCCACCAAGATTTGCACCTACTAGGACTTCCTTTCTCCTTCTACCAAGAAGGTTTAATACGTTCTCTCTTAACTTTTGTCCTGTTAATTTACCACTTGCCATAGTTAAATTCTAGCATACGCGCGCGATATGTAAAGCAAATTGATAAAATTTTTTTGAGTTATCCACAATTATTTTAATTTTTTATAAATTAAAAACATTGTGTAATAAGGATACTAATGCTATAATTACGTTATTATGAAAACAGATTGCAATATGTGTAAAGTAATCGCTCAAATTAAAAAGAACGATAATCCCTGGTTTGTTAAAGAACTATCAACTGGTTACGTCATTTTAGGTTGGAATCAACACTTTTTCGGCTATACCATTTTCATATGTAAACAGCACGTAAATGAGTTGTTTGAATTAGAAAAAGAATTCTTAACTACTTACCTTTTAGAAATGACGATTGTGGCAAAATCCGTAAAAAATGCCTTTAATGCAGAAAAGATTAATTATGAATGTCTTGGAAATGGAGACGTTCATCTACATTGGCACATTTTTCCAAGAGTTAACGGAGATTTAGAAAACTACGGAGATAACGGAAAAGGTCCCGTTTGGTGGCTTCCTAAAGAAATAATGTGGGATAAAAGCAACATTCCAAATGCAAAAAAATTGGCGGAAATGAAAAATAAACTTCTTTCCGCCATTGAATGTGAGTTAAAAAATAACTATTGATTTACCATTTCGGCAAATTCCTCTTCGGTAATAACTTTTATGCCTAACTTTTTAGCCTTTTCAAGTTTACTACCGGCATCTGCACCTACAACGACAAGGTTTACGTTTTTAGAAACGGTATCGGCACATTTTCCACCATTGTCTAATACTATTTGCTGTGCTTGACTTCTTTTATACTTTGAAAGAGCACCCGTAAACACAACGTTGTATCCAACGAATATTCCTTCAGTAACAACTTCTTCGCTCTCAATTATAACACCTTTTTCAAGCAATGATTTTATAAGTGCAACGTTCTTTTCATTATCAAAATATGAGATAACGTTGTTTACCATTATGTCGCCAAAATCATCTAGAAGTATTAGTTCAAAGGGAGTTGCACTCATCACAGCATCTAGAGTATTAAAATGATCTGCAAGTTGCTTTGCTGCTTTTTTACCTATCTGAGGAATACCCAGTGCGAACAAGAAGCGAGAAAGTGTTGTCGTTTTGGATTTTTCTATGCTATCCAAAAGATTCTTTATCTTCTTATCCTTAAATCCGTCCAAACGAGTAAGTTCTTCGTACGTTAAAGTATAAAGTCTATCGGGAGAAACGACTTTAAGTTCGTTGTACAATTGCTCGGCAGTTTTTTCGGAAAAGCCCTCTATGTTCATGCAAGGTTTAGATGCGAAATGGTCTAGGGTGGAAATAATTTGAGGCGCACAGTCAACTTGATTTGTGCAATAGTAGAATACACCGTCTAGTTTTGTAGGCGCACCACACGCAGGACATGTTGTAGGAGGCAATATTTCACGAGAGTTTTCAGTATGTTCATATACTCCCATTATCTCCGGAATAACGTCGTTACTTCTTCTAACAAGCACCCTGCTTCCTATCTTAATACCCTTTCTTTGGATATCCGAATAGTTGTTTAAGGTTGCCCTTTGTACCGTTACACCTAAAAGATCAACTGGTTCCAAAATAGCAAGCGGATTAAGTTTAGAAGTACGAGAAACCTGCCAAATTACGTCCTTTAACGTGGTTGTAGTTTCCACTGCTTTGAACTTATATGCAAGCGCCCAACGAGGGAATTTTTCCGTATGTCCAAGATCTAAACGAAGGCTGGTTTTGTTTACTTTTATTACGGCTCCATCAATTAAAAAGTCCAGTGAACTACGATTTTCTTCTATCCTATTAAGCGCAGTTTCCAGTTCTTCTAAGCCACTTATTAAGGAGAATTCTTCACCAACTAAAAAGCCGTTTTCAATAATGAATTCTCTCATTTCTTTTTGGCTTTCAAATGATATTCCTTCGTGGTATCCAATGTTGTATGCAAAAAAATCAAGTTTCCTTTTTGCAGTCTCTTTTGGGTTAAGATTTCTGATGGCACCTGCTGCTGCATTCCTAGGATTTTTAAGGGGTATTTCTGCAGTCTTATTATACTCGTCAAAGGCAGAAAACCTCATTATACCTTCCCCTTGTATTTCTATTAGTCCCTTAAATTTTATCTTTAGAGGAATGGTTCTAATAGTCTTAATTTGCTCGGTTACGTCCTCGCCAACTTCTCCGTCACCCCTTGTCGCACCACGGATAAGTTCTCCATTTTCGTAGGTTAATGAAAGTGTTAATCCATCAAATTTATGCTCTAGCGTAACCTCCGGAAGATATCCCAACTCCTTTACCAATCTATTAAAGAAGGCATCAACTTCTTCTATACTCTTTGCCTTATCTAATGAAAACAATCTCTCTTTGTGCGTATAACTTGGGAAATTCTTTAGAGTTTCTCCACCAACTCTCTTGGTTGGAGAATCGGGCAATACGAAAACCAGTTCCCTTTCTAAAGCAACTAGTTCATCATACAAAGCATCGTATTCAGCATCGGAAACGGTAGGTTCATCCAATACGTAATATTCATACGCATACTTATTTAAAATATCAACAAGTTCTCTCATTCTTTCCATAAGATAACCTCTACTTTACGAGTGTTAAAGGCGCAAGTGCAAGGATAAACTTCTTTATTCCTAAACCGGGGAATGCTATTGTTGCAGTAGCGTTAGCGCCCTCTCCTATAACGATAACAATATTACCCTCGCCATAATTGGGGTGTTTTACTCTAGCACCTGCGACAAATCCGGTTAGATCTTTAGCAACAGGTTTTACTACTTTGGGAATAGGAATTACTGGACGTGGTTTAGTCGCAAAGCCATTTTTAACTTTACTGGGTTGAGGCTCCGGATCCAAGAAAGATGGTCTATCTCCTAGTCCGTTAACGTAATTCTTTCTCTCTTGGTATAATTGATATCCATTACTGAATTCGCCTTTTGCTTCCAAAAAGAATCTAGATGCTAAACAATCTTGCACTTTACCAAAGCGGAATATTCTTTGTGGGAAACTGATATAGAGTCTTTCCTTTGCACGGGTTATAGCCACATACATTATTCTTCTTTCCTCTTCTACTTCTCCACTCTTTACAGACTTCGCAGTTGGGAAGACGTCTTCGGCACATCCAACAATGAATACAACTCTATATTCCAAGCCTTTAACCGAGTGCATAGTAGCAATGGTTACCTTATCATTGTCGCTATATTCCTCTTCTCTGGTGGTTTCTTCAAGAGTAACTGTTTCCAAAAACTCTTGAAGGCTAAATGTAGGATGTGAAGAAGCAAAATCTTTAGTATAATTAACCAACTGACCAAGGTTCTCCCAACGGTTCAAATCTTCCTCTTTTCTAGATGATTTATAATACTCTTCAAAGCCTACGCGCTCAATAAGATACTCAATGAAATCATCTATAGGCATTCCCTTTCTAGCATTTAGATCTTGCATTACGGAAGCAAAGGATTCAACCTTTTTCGCTATACCTTTGGGTAATGCGTCAGCATAGAGTTCTAAATCCAAAAGAAGTCTTAAAAGAGATATTCCCCTTTCTCTACTAAACAATTCTAATTTTTGAACAGTAGCATCGCCTATTCCACGTGCCGGCACGTTTATAATTCTTTCAATTGCAGAATTATCGCGAGTATTAGATACTGCTCTCACGTATGCCAAAACGTCTAGAATTTCCTTACGATCAAAGAATCTAAAACCACCTATAACCCTATAATTAAGCCTTGCACTTTGAAGAGTCTGTTCAAAAATATGAGTTAAAGAGTTTGCCCTAACAAGTATGGCAAAATCAGATTTTCGGTATCCATTATAGAATAATAAGGATTCTATTTTACCTACAACCCATTCTGCCTCATTTCTATCATTCCAAGCGCTATAATATTCTACCTTAATCCCCTTTCCTTTGTTTGTAAAGAGTTCTTTTTGATGACGTGCTTTATTATTTTTAATAACTTTATTTGCACAATCTAGAATTTCACCGGTTGAACGATAGTTTTCCAGTAATCTAAATACTTTAGCATTAGGGAATTCTTTATCAAAGTTAAGAATGTTTTCTACTCTTGCACCACGCCATCCGTAAATACTTTGGTCGTCGTCACCTACTACAAAAAGATTGCCCCATTTTTCAGCAAGTATCTTGATTATTTCGTATTGTACTTTATTTGTATCTTGGAACTCATCAACGTGAATGTATCTAAACTTATTTTGATAATAATTTCTGCACTCATCGGAAACCAACAATAACTTCTTTAACTTGTGAAGAAGATCGTCAAAGTCCATCGCATTGTTGCTCTTAAGATGTTCCTCGTACTTCGCAAAAATTTTAACTATGGTATCTGCATTGTTTACCAAGCCGTTTATATCGTAAAAATACTCTTCGGGGCTCATACCCTCATTCTTGGCTTTACTTATGTGTTCCTTGGCTAGTTCTCTAAATCTTACGTCTTCTATTTGAAGTTCTGTTATTACCTTATTAATAACCCTAGCAGAGTCTGTTTCATCATATATGGAGAAATCCTTATCATATCCAATATGCTCGCCAAAACGCCTTAAAATTCGGGCTGCTAGTGAGTGTATAGTAGATATCCATACACCATGGTCTTCCCCTAATAATACGTTTAAACGCTCTCTCATTTCTAAGGTTGCTTTGTTTGTAAAAGTTATAGCAAGAACACCGGAACCATATACTCCCTTTTCTGCTACAAGATAAGCAACTCTATGCGTCAAAACACGTGTTTTACCAGAGCCTGCACCAGCAAGCACCAACACTCTTCCCTCTGTTTCGGTAACTATTTCCTTTTGTACCTCGTTAAGATTTTCTAGTAAATTCATGTTTAAAACGCATCCTATATATAATGGTATTGTCTTACCCTTAGACGAATATATTATAACACAAAAAGCACTCTTTTGTAAATGCTAATACCACTCTTTAAGTTAATTATTAAAAAGAAGAGCACCCTCT
>JAZSKG010000222.1:0-5384 GCA_045534735.1 Candidatus Stercoripulliclostridium sp. | reverse complement strand
ACCGAAACAGCCAAAACATCTCCTATAAGATTTAGCCAAGTTACACGAAACAGATGATATAAAATGGAGTAATATAAAAGGCGGAATAAATTCGCCCTTTATAATTACAGCCCAAAATTTTCTTTTTACATTTTTCACATTTTATTATATGTTTTTGCCTTTATTAAATTGCACTCGCGCGCGTTTAATGTTATAATAGCAAAAGACTAATTTTACTTTTGGAGTTTACCCATGTTGAAAGAAAAAATTGAACAAATTACAGCACTAGGGTTAGAGGCTATTGATAAAGCCCTTGCTTCAAGCGAACTTAACGATATACGCGTTAAGTATCTTGGCAAAGCAGGTGAGATTACTTCTCTTCTAAAATCCCTTAAAGACGTACCCCCTCAAGAAAAACCTGCTATTGGTAAGTTGGTTAACGACGTTAGAGTTAAAATTGAGGGTGCATTACAAGCAAAAATGCAAGCAATTGCTATTGCTGAGCGTAAGGCAATAGAGGAAAAAGAACGTTTAGACGTTACCTTATCCACAAAGGACGAAGAGCAAGGCGCATTACATCCTTTAACTTTAGTTAAAAACGATATGTTGAATATATTTATCGGCTTAGGTTTTAGCGTTGCCGATGGTCCCGAAGTTGAGTATACCAAATATAACTTTGAAAACTTGAATATTCCACAAGATCACCCCGCTAGAGATTTTGGCGATAGTTTCTATATTTCACCCGATATTCTTCTTCGTACTCAAACCTCATGCGTACAAGCACGCGTAATGGAAGAAACTCAACCACCCATTCGTATCGTTTGTCCCGGTAAGGTATATCGTCCCGACGACGATGCTACCCACTCACCCATGTTCCAACAAATAGAAGGATTGGTAGTAGACGAACATATTACTCTAGCAGACCTTAAGGGCACTTTAGAAGAATTTGCTAAGAAGTTCTTCTCAAAGGACACCAAAGTACGTTTCCGTCCTTCATATTTCCCCTTTACCGAACCTAGCGTAGAAGTTGACCTTTCCTGCGCAATGTGTGGTGGCAAGGGATGCCGTTTGTGTAAAGGTACCGGTTGGATAGAACTTCTAGGTGCCGGTGTTGTAAACCCTGCAGTTTTAGATATGTGTGGCATTGATTCCAAAAAGTATTCCGGTTACGCCTTTGGCGTAGGTGTAGAAAGAGCAACCATGATCAAGTATTCAATACCCGATATGCGTTTGCTCTTTGACAACGACGTTCGTTATTCCAAGCAATTCAAATAGGAGAAGAGTGCAATGTTAGTTCCCGTAAAATGGTTAAAAGATTTTGTAAACGTAGATAATATTTCTATTTCTGAACTTGCAGACAAACTCGTTTCTTGTGGTTTTGAAATTGAAGCAGTTATAAACCAAGCCGATGCTGTTAAGGGTGTCAAAACTTGTAAGGTTATTGCTACAGAGCAACATCCAAACGCAGACAAACTTATAGTTTGTAAAATAGACCTTAATGACGGCGTAGAACGTCAAATAGTTACTAACAATCGTTGGATACAAGCAGGGGATATCGTTCCCGTTGCTCTTGACGGCGCTAAACTCTTTAGTGGCATGGAAA
This sequence comes from Candidatus Stercoripulliclostridium sp., assembly GCA_045534735.1. Lineage (GTDB taxonomy): Bacteria > Bacillota > Clostridia > Christensenellales > DTU072 > Stercoripulliclostridium_A. The sequence goes on along the minus strand of JAZSKG010000222.1, from coordinate 3,802 downwards.
TTAAGGCAGGGGCTCTCCGTGGCGTACATAGTGACGGCATGTTCTGTGGTGGTAGTGAACTTAACCTTACCGAAGCAGATTATAAGGGAGCAGGCGAAGATAAAGTTCTTAAACTTCTAGATAATACCCCCATTGGTAAGGATATTAACGAAGTTATGGGTACCGACGACATTATTCTTGACGTTGGCATTACAGCAAACCGTACCGATGCTAATAGCATTTTAGGTATTGCAAGAGAAGTTGCAGCCGTTACCGGACAAAAACTCAATATGCCTTTAGATTATATGGACGTACCTGCAGGCGAAGATATTAAGGCTCATATTGACGTTGTAAACGAAGCAACCGACCTATGTCCTCGTTACCTAGCAGCAATGCTTACCGACGTCGTTATTACCGAGTCTCCCGAGTACATAAAGAGAAGATTAAAGTCCAGTGGTTTAAGACCTATCAACAACATTGTTGACGTAACCAACTACGTTCTACTAGAGGTTGGTCAACCCATGCACGCATTTGACCTTCGCACTATAAAAGGTGGCAAAATCGTTGTAAGAAGGGCAAAAGACGGCGAAAAGATAGTTGCTCTTGATGATAAAACTTACACCTTAAATAGTGATAATCTTGCTATTTGCAACGCAGACGAACCCATGGCCATCGCAGGCGTTATGGGTGGTAAAAACTACTCAATATTTGACGACACCAACGTTATAGTATTAGAAAGTGCAAGATTTGCACGCGACAATATTAGACGTACCTCTCGTACCCTTGGTCTACGTTCAGACAGTAGCGCTAGATTTGAAAAGGGTATTGACTTTATAAGTCAAGAATATGGTCTAAGAAAGGCAGTCGGCATGATAGTAAGCAACGGTTGGGGTAAACTAGTAAACGGTACCGTTGATAACTATCCCGTACCTCAAAAGACTTTGGAAATTGACTTTACTGCAGAAGACGTCAATCGCATTTTGGGTATTACCGTTCCTCAAGAAAGAATGGTAGAGATTTTGAATTCTCTAACCCTAACCACCACCGTAGACGGAGATAAACTCCACACCGTAGTTCCCGGATATCGTGAAGATATGGTTGGTGTTAACGATATAGCAGAAGAAGTAATACGTATGTACGGATACGACGCTATTGAAACCTCTCTAATGCCCGATGCAGAAATGACTGCCGGTGGTAAGACTAAGAAACAGGAATGTGCAGATAAGATTAAGAATTTCCTAGTTGGAAAGGGCGCATATGAAATTTGCACTTATTCATTTGTAAGTCCCAAGGCTTGGGATATGTTGCATCTTGAAGAGGACTCCATACTTCGCAGGAACGTAAAACTTCTTAGCCCTCTAGGCGAAGATTATAGCGTTATGAGAACCACTCTTGCTCATAGCATGATTAAGACCATGGCTACTAACGTACTACGTGGAAATAAGAAGGGTAGATTCTTTGAAGTTGCAAAAACCTATATTCCATACGAACTACCTTTAACCCGTCTACCTTTAGAAGAAAATAAACTTGCTATTGGTGCATACGGCGAAAAAGAAGACTTTTATTCATTCAAGAGTATCGTAGAAGATCTATTTGACGTACTGCGTATTCCCGTAAGATTTAAGGCTACTAATATTGCATATATGCATCCTTATCGTACTGCCGAAATCGTTACCTTAGATGGTAAAGTAGTGGGATATATGGGCGAAGTTAAATATGACGTAGCGAAAGAATACGACGTTGATAAGCGCTTATATCTTGCAGAAATAGATGAAGAATACATTGAAGATAACGCAAAAGTATTTGATTCATTCAAGGTTGTTTCCAAGTTCCCTGCAATGGAACGCGATTTAGCACTCGTATGTGATCTTAAACTTGAGGCCGACACCCTTCTTGATGCTATTAAAGAAGCAGGTTCCGATCTCCTTATTGACACCAAGATATTTGACGTTTACAAGGGTGAATTACTCACTAAAGTAGGCAAAATGAGTATTGCTGTTAAACTTACCTTCCAATCTAAAGATAGAACTTTAAAGGACGAAGAAGTTAACAAGGAAATAGAAAATATTCTTTCCGCACTCAAAGAAAAATTAGGAATTATTTTAAGATAATGCAAGAAAGAACGCTAAAGGCTTTGGAATTTCACAAGATACTTGACTCGGTTGCAACTTATGCAAGTTCCGAGCCTGCTCGCGATGCGGTAAGGGAGATTCGTCCCTTCCGCGAACTTTCTTACGTAAATGAACTGCTTCAAGAGGTATACGAGGCAGATAAGATAGCATTTGAGTATGCAACGAACCTTAGTTTTGCATTTGATAACATAGATTTTGTGTTAGAAAAGGCATCTGTTATGAGCGTACTTACAATGGGCGAACTCTTAAGAGTTGCTAGAATGCTTCGCGTTGCAAGAAGTGTTAAATCTACCATTGCCAAAGTTCCGGATGAGGAATTAAAACTCATAAAAGGGCTTGCTAATTCCATTTATACTGATAAGCAATTGGAAGAAGACATAGATAACGCTATTATTTCCGATACGGAAATGCACGATAGAGCATCTGATGAACTCCGTTCCATACGTCTAAAGATAAAAAAGACGGGAGAACAAATTAAGAGTAAGTTGTATAGTTATCTTACCAGCCCCACTTATTCAAAGTATCTTCAAGACAATATAGTTACCGTTAGGGGAGATCGTTACGTTATTCCGGTTAGAGCAGAATGTAAAAGTGCTATTCCCGGTCTAATTCACGACCAAAGCGCATCCGGGCAAACCATATACGTTGAGCCCATGGCGATTGTGGAATTAAATAACGTTCTAAAAACTCATATTCTTGAAGAGCAAGCAGAAATAGAGAGGATACTCCGTCGCTTTACCGTAAGGGTATCCACGTCCGTAGACCAAATTAAGGAAAGTTTTGAAAAGATAGTACGTCTAGACGTTATTTTTGCAAAGGCCTATTATGCAAACGCCACTCGTTCCGTTAGACCTATAATGAATGAAAAGGGCATAGTAAAAATTGAGCGAGGCAGACACCCCTTAATTGATAAAGACAAGGTAGTTCCCACCGACGTCAGAGTGGGCGACGACTTTGACATCTTGTTTATAACCGGGCCCAATACCGGTGGTAAAACGGTGTCGCTTAAGTTGGTTGGATTACTTACCTCAATGGGCGCAAGTGGCCTTTACGTACCGGCTAGAAGTGCCGAACTTGCACTTTTTGACGACGTATTTTGTGATATAGGCGACGAGCAAAGCATAGAGCAAAATCTTTCAACCTTCTCTTCCCACATAGCAAATATTGTTAAAATCATAGACAATTTGACGGAAAATTCACTTGTTTTATTAGATGAATTGGGCGCAGGTACCGATCCTACCGAAGGCGCAAGTCTTGCTATGAGCATATCAACCTACATTAAAGAGAGTAAGGCAAAGGCCATTATTACTACGCACTATAACGAACTAAAGGAGTACGCGGTAGTAACGGAAAGATGCGAAAATGCTTCCATGGATTTTAACCCCATCACCTATAATCCAACCTATAAACTTATAGTAGGTACTCCGGGGGCTTCCAACGCACTCCTTATAGCAAAAAAGTTAGGCCTTAAGGAAAGCATTATTGAGCAAGCACAAGCCGGTATTCAAGACGGAAAGGTTGAGTTTGAAAACGTACTCCAAGCCTTAGAAATTGCCCGTAGAAACGCGCAAGAAAACGAAGAAAAGACGGCAGAAGCCCTTAAAGAAGCCCAAGAAATGCAGAAGGCCGTTGAACGCGAGCGCGATAGACTTTACGTGCAACGTGAAAGACTTAATGAAAACGTTAGAAAA
>JAZSKG010000202.1:0-2237 GCA_045534735.1 Candidatus Stercoripulliclostridium sp. | reverse complement strand
TAAGTTACCTTTCCAACCTTGTTGCGCTTGTTCTTCAACTAGCCCTTTCTTTAGATTACATGGTAATTCTTTTACACAGATATATGGAAGAAAGGGAAACCAAAGATGCTCATTCTGCAGCCTCAACAGCGCTTTCTAAAGGATTAATAGAAATTTTCTCCAGTTCGCTTACAACGATTGCAGGACTTGGTTCCCTCCTTCTTATGAGTATGCCAATTGGTGTAGAAATTGGACTTGCACTAGGTAAGAGCATCATAGCAAGTTTACTTAGCGTTGTATTCTTACTACCCGCACTCCTAGTACTACTGGACAAGCCGTTAATGAAGAGTAAACATAAATCTTTTGTGCCAAACGTTACAAAGCCGGCTAGATTCCTAGTTAAAGGAAGAAAGGTCATAGTTCCTATTTTCCTAGTTGTAGTAGTGCTTTCTTGCGTAGGTCAATTCTACAACAACTATTCTTTCAACTACAATGGTGGCTCCATGATCGTAGATGCAAAAGAGCATATCACCGACGATTTTGGCACGTTGAACTCCCTTGTAGTTATTGTTCCAAAGGGTAATCCCGAAGGAGAAAGGGCCCTTGCAGAATACGTAACCTCCTTTGATAACGTTGACTCCGTTAACGCGCTTTCAACCATAGAACTTACCCCTGGAATATACCTAACCGACGAAATAAGTAAAGACGATATGCCTACTTTAATGTCAGCACTTGCGGGAGGTCAAGACTTAGGAATATTCGGCACTTTAGCAGGTAGCATGTTTGACGGATATTTAAATAGCAAAGGCATTACCGATCCTAATGCCACCGTTAGAATAGTTGATCTACTGGAATACGTTTCCGTTGCATATAAGGATTTACTTGGTCCTGCGCTTGGTGATTACGCAAGTATGCTAGATTCTCTTACTTTTGCTAAGGCTAACCTAGAAAGCGAAAACTACACGCGCCTTACTTTTAATATTTGTTCGGAAATTGAGGGTGAAGATACTTTTAATTTCCTAGACGCCTTGGGCGAAAATATTCCCAACTATTATTCTGAGTTTTATATGACGGGTGAAAGTGTTGCTTGTTACGATATGGCAAGTTACTTTGATAGTGATAACCTAATAGTTTGCTTATGCTCACTTGGCTTCGTACTAGTAATCCTACTATTTACCTTTAAGAATCTACTTCTCCCATTTGTCCTCATTCTTGCAATACAGGGTGGTATATGGATCAACTTCGTATTCCCATTCTTAACAAGCACTCCCATAGCATTCATAGGCTACCTAATTATAACGGCAGTACAAATGGGTGCAACCATAGACTATGCAATTGTTCTTACCAACAGATATCATGAAATTAGAGGCAACTATCTTGATAGATATGAAGCCATGGCAGAGGCAGAAAACGCAGTATTCCCAACCATTATTACTTCAGGTATTATTCTAATGGGCACGGGCTTTGCCTTAAGTTTACTTGCAAGTGGCACGGTTGCAGCAATGGGTAGCCTTCTAGGCGTGGGTGCTTTGACCTCGCTAGTTATAGTTATATTCATACTACCATCCCTTCTTCTCGTTAGTGAAAAACTGGTTGGCAAATGTGACTTTAGTAAACTTTTTAAAAAGAAAAATAAAATGCCGGTAAGAAACGAAATCGCTAGTGAAGAAACCTTAAGCAACGTTGAAGATATTACTGCTTAAGTCTAAATAGTATTCCCAAAACAAAAAAAAGAAGTTCCCAAACAGGGAACTTCTTTCCTTTTTAATCAAGTTTTATATTCCTACTACTCTTGAAAGTCTTTGAAGAGTTAGATTGCAAAGTTCTATCTTTTCCTTATTTAGAGGTGCGTCTACTTTTTCAACTAACCACTCGTATTCGGCATCCCCTCTTAGGTTGGAAACGTACTTTAGTAAATCGTCTATTAATTCCTTTCTTGCCTCTTCCGACATAGTCTTTCTGGTTGCTTCTACAAGGGTTAACTTCATGGCGAGGAAAGCGTGTAGTTCGTCTTTAGAAAGGTTTTGGAACTTATCTTTTAATTCCTTCTTGCGAATAATCCTGGAAATCACGGTTGCAATTCCACCTACTCCAAGTGGTAGCCAACTGCCCATTACTAAAGACATAATGCCGGCACCGAGTAGCATTCCACTTTGTGCTTCTTCCACGTCTTTCTTTTGTATGCCGTAGTAGTTTTGTTCAAAGAGCATTATGAGAATATTCATGTAAAGTCGGAGGCCAAGCGGTCTTAGGAAGAC